>DAINQB010000008.1:0-46971 GCA_036743175.1 Bacillota bacterium
TTAATGGCAACCAAAGCTCCCTGCCTGGCAAATGTAATTGCAATCTCCCTGCCGATGCCCCTTGAAGAGCCCGTTACAAGAACTTTCCTGCCTGTTAGTTCAAACATGTAAACCTACTATCTGCTTTTAATGTATTCAACCATTTTCCTAAGGACAGTTGTATCATTTTCACAGAATATCGAGCATCCTATTGCTGCAATGGATCCTGAATCCCCGCATTCCTCAAGCATGATATCAGCATTTTCCTTCAAGGCATCCAGGGATGCACGGCTGGTTTTAAGCTGATCCATACCACCCATCACAATTTTCCCGGTTCTTTCCCTTACTTCCTTCAGGGATGGGTTTTTATCACTCCTGTCTGCAAATGAAATCACATCAACAGGGAAGTCTTCGATTCCTGCTGTATAAATTTCCTGCCCGCATATATGCAATATATTGAATTTGGAAACATCCCTGATACCATTCAATATTTTTATTGCCTGTGGTTTTATGAACTTCTCATAGGTTTCATAACCACCGGGAACGAGATGGTCACTGCCCTGTATTGCAAGAAACACTCCTGCTGCCCCGGCTTTCACCGTTGCCTTTGTGTAATCGATACAAAAATCACATAATCTGTCCAGTGCCTCAAGCAATTCCTTTTCACAGGTTTTTGTAAGACCATACTGATACTCACCGCATACGTGCCGGACCAGCTGCTGCCATGGATCAAACAAAGTGTCTATGATATATACTTCATCGCCGACAGCATCGGATATCTTTTTGATAGCCCTGAGCTGCTCCACCATTGTGTCATCCTCAGGTTTGAAGTAACCTACTTTTTTCAACCCTTTGGCATCCTTGACTACATCATATCCTTCAGGGTACGGGTAATGATAGTCGTTCATGACCTTCAGCAGATCAAGGTCAAAGAATTTATAGAACTCAATTATTGTATCTGCATAGGCCTCACCGGTTGTAAACTGGTTACCAAAATGATACCAGAATGTAAATGGAGTTCTATCAGGCTTATTGCCTGCCAATACTGCATCAATGCGTTCTTTTTTATTCAAGACAGGTCTCCTTAAATTTTATTCATATAAATATTATTTAAGATACATATCTTATACAATTCATAATTCTTGTTATGTGTGGACTTTTTTATGTTTTCTGAAAATCCAACCCTACCTCAGGCATTGGTTATATGTATTCATCGGTTGGTGTATATAGGAACCTCAGGTTCACAGGAAACCACTTCATCACCTCTCCAATGAAGATGGAATGTGCGTTTGCTTGTTTTCATGACTTCTTCTGTTTCGTATTTGGGAAGGTCAAACTCAATCCTGACTTCTTCTCCTTTGCCGATACAAGAGCTGTCAACGTGCAGATAATTGCCCTTATATTCATTTTCACAGGCTTTTTCACCACAAATCCATACTCTTACAGTGTTTCTGTCAACCCAGCCTGGTATTCTTATATTCAGTGATTTCTTCTCCCTGGGTCTTACAGACAACGTACGGGTATTTCCATTGGTTACCTTAATATCAGCCGCCGGACTTTCGTTTTCGAAATGCATGTTTATGTATATTTCATCATCATGGACACTGACAATATCATTGCAAATGTCAGTCAGCGTATGGAGTACCGCAGCAAAGACATCAAGTATTACACCTTTTCCAAATGGATGTCTGTATATCCCCCATGCTCCGTTTCTTCGGGGATCACTCTCATCATAGACCTGTGACGGAAGTATCCGGGCCCTTACAAGACGTTCAATGTCATCATAAAGATCTGTTCTCCCGGAATATCTCGCGAGCCATAATGCTATCTGTGCAACATCTCCGCAGCTTGCCGGATCACCTTCAGGATCACCATCTTCATTGCTGAACCTTGCCATTCCGAGGTCGTGGGGCGCCCAACCTGAAAAGCTTATATTATTCTTCCAAATGGATTTTTCATATGTTTTTGCAACTATATTCAAATATTTTTTTTCATTCGCAAGAACACCATAAAGAATCAAACCTCTCAATGTTCCAAGATATGAATGGTTGTGACCTATGTTATCAGGAGAAATAATTGTTTTTGGGATATTACCATCTTCAGTTACTGTTTTATTATAATGATATTCAGCAAAATGGGATGCAATCTCGAGTGCCAGTGGATCACCGGTAGCTTCATAAAACCATATTATACCTTCAATGGCCCTGCCTTCACATGTTGTCCTATCTGATTTTCCCTCCATCCGGGAAGGTCTCATTGGAATAGCTGTTTTTTCAGAGATTGCCCTGAAGTCTATTCTGCCATCAGCATCCATGTATTGTTCAATTGTTTTAAGCATGCGGTGTCCTGCTGCGGCTGCCCACTTACTATTTCTAAAACGGGCAAGAGCTGCAACAGCAATGAATCCTTCACGCAGATTGTGGGGATTTATGAAGGCCTTGTCTTTCATCCACGGAATCTTAGGATCATTCATTAACAAACCAACCTGATTGTCAGTCAGATTCATTAGATTTGCCAGCATGGCTTCCTCTGCCCATGCAGGAATGGAAAATGATGATACTTGTTCCATCCGCAGCATGGCATCCCACCATCTGCCTGTATCATGGGCAACCTCAAATCCACCGGTGGGATAAAACCCTTTTTCCGGGTTCAACCATGCCAGATGGCATTGTGCTGCCAGCATCATCGATTCCTTCAGAGTTTTCACTATGATTTTTCACCTATCGGAAGGTCTATGAAGAACCTTGTATACTTCCCCTCTTCCGATTCAAAGCTCAGTTCACCACCATGGTCCTTGATTATTCCATAGCTTATTGAAAGTCCAAGGCCTGTACCCTCTGCCCGGCTTTTGGTTGTAAAGAATGGATCGAATATCTTGTCCTTGATTTTCCCAGGCACGCCATTTCCTCTGTCCTCAACTGTAATTCTTATGTATGGTCTGCCGTCCTTTTGCACCGGACCGGCAGTGAGTATGATCTTTTTGTCTTCATCATATCCCGGGTATTTTATATTCAATGCATCCTTGCTGTTGGTGAGCAAATTCAAAATAACCTGCTGGATTTGATGGGAACGGCAACTGATATCCGGAAGATCATCTGATATATCCATTGTAAAGTCTATCTGGTCACGTTTTATTATTATATTGATGAGGGATTCCATGTTCCTGATGATATCCCTGATATTGGTTTTTGCCATCTGCTGCTTTTCAACCCTCGAAAACTGAAGCAAGTCTTTCACTATGGTGCTTATTCTCTTTGTTTCAGTTATTATTTCCTCTGCATATGAATCTATTTCAGCCTTGGTATCTTCGCAGTTTTCTTTTCTTTCATGGATTAAATCCGTGATTATCTGGCTGTAGTTCATTATTCCGTTCAGTGGATTGTTGATTTCGTGGGCAACGCCACTGGCCAATACACCTATGGATTCCAGCTTCTGTTGGTTACGGAGCTGAGCCTCCATCAACAGAATTGACTTGTTTGATTCCTCCAGTTGCCTGGTCTTGATCTTAACCTGTCTTTCCGTGTATATGACACTTATAAACAAAATCAGAATTATCAAGGGAACAACTATAACCATTGATGATTTCAATGTCTTAATTAAAGTGGGTTTTCTATCAACCAGGAAAGGAAACCATTTGTTGTACAGTTCATTGAATTTACCGTTGGCAGACACTATTGCAAGACCCTCATTCAGCTTGGCCAGCAAGTCTTTGTTACCCTCTTTTACTGCAAAGCAGAATTTCTGTTCAAACCCGGTCAGGTTTATCTTAAGTTCAGTTATATCATCATCCAATACTTCGGTTGCAGCTTCTATGTTTCTGATGTCCAGGCTGTTAAGCAATTCCTGTCCTACCAAACCCTGGGCAAGAACCGCATCATGCTTCCCCGATTCAAGAAGCCTGAATGCCTCGGTATATGTCTTTGTAAGAATAAGATTATCGGTGAAACCCATTCTAATGGCATATTCATGGGCGTTGTCACCCTCCATTACGATTATCTCCTTGCCATTTAGATCAGCTTCAGACTTTATTGAATCATTTCCTTTTCTCACGAAAATGTTTCCATGCATGATTATGTAAGGGATGGTGAAATCATAAACCTCATCCCGCTCCTCGGTGTATCCAACCAAAGGCAGTATGTCAAGCTGCCCATTTGCCAGTTCCTCCTTCAATACGTTCCATTCATCAATTTTGAATGATGCTTCAAGTCCCATTACATTAAGGACTTCCTTAAGAAGTTCAACGGAAAAACCATCCGCTTCTCCGCTGTCTGTAACTGAAAATGGCGGATAATCATATTCTGTTGCGCTCCTGTATATCACCTTTTCCTCAGCCGATACAATACTCATCTGCAAGAACAACAGAACAAAAGCCAATATAATCAGAAGTGTTTTTTTCATGTTTACTCCAAGGACATTCGCAGGTGCGTTTGTCTGTCAATGTATCTATTTTACTTTCTTTTTCCAAAACCCACAACAATATATCCTATTCATTCAATGAAACAACACTGCTTCTTTTCATTGTCTGAAAGGTATATAATTTTCATATTGATGATTCCAAAACTGAAATTATGCCCCGGAGGTAAGTCATGATTGAATTTCTAAAACAGTTTCCACCGGTCACTCAGGCCTTGTTCGGCACACTTTTTACCTGGTTGATGACCATGCTTGGAGCAGGAGTGGTCTTTTTCTTCAAGAGCATCAATAGAAAGGTTCTTGACGGAATGCTTGGTTTTGCAAGCGGGGTCATGATAGCGGCAAGTTTCTTTTCTTTGCTTGCACCGGCAATTGAAATGGCTGAATCCTCAGGTAAAAATCCCTGGCTTACAGCCGGGGTGGGGTTTCTGTCAGGATGCCTATTCCTGTTGGCTGCTGACAAATTGCTTCCTCATATGCATTCAATCGGAGATTCTGTTCGAAAAGAAGGACAACCTTCAAACTGGCGAAAAAGCGTGCTGCTCGTCAGTGCAATAACACTGCACAATATTCCTGAGGGTCTGGCTGTTGGAGTTGCCTTTGGAGCTGTAGCAGCAAACTTCCCTGGCGCAACCCTCGCAGGTGCCATTGCCCTTGCCTTAGGAATCGGGATTCAGAACTTTCCTGAAGGAGCAGCTGTTTCAGTCCCTTTGCGAAGAGAAGGCCTTTCAATGAAAAAAAGTTTTTTCTGGGGCCAGTTGTCCGGAGTTGTTGAGCCTGTTGCCGGTGTCCTTGGAGCTCTTGCAGTCCTGACATTCCAGCCGATTCTCCCTTATGCCCTCTGTTTTGCTGCGGGAGCAATGATATATGTTGTTGCTGACGAACTGATCCCTGAAGCCCATGCAGGTCATTCTGACATTGCAACCATGGGTGTTGTACTGGGGTTTCTTATAATGATGATGCTTGATGTAGGACTTGGCTAACAGAAGTATATCAACAAAGGCAACCCCTGAAATGGATTGCCTTGTTTCAATTGCTTTGTTATAGTGCCCTCACCCCTTCTTCCCCGGTTCTTATTTTAATTGCATTTTCCACATTATATGTAAAGATCTTACCATCTCCTATTTCTCCGGTATACAGAACCTTTTTACAGGTTTCTATGACCAGTTCAACAGGCACTTCACACACAACAGTCTCAATCTTTATCTTCGGAAGCAGGTTGATGTCTACCGGAACACCCCGGTACATCTCCTTCCTTCCCTTCTGGGTACCGCATCCCATGACCTGGATGACGGTCATTCCCGTAACACCGATAGAGTTCAGGGCTTCCTTCAGTTCCTCAAACTTGGACGGTCTTGTTATTATATCCACCCTTGTCATCTTATCCATATGATTCCTCCGTGAAAGTATTATGTAACATTATACTAAATGTACAGCACATCTGACAGCCATCCTACAATGAGATATATGCCTTTACCCCGTGTTCTGATTGGTCAAGGCCCTGTGCCTCATCATGGTTGTCGACCCTGAGTCCTGCAATCTTCTTTATTGCGAAAAGTGATACGAATGCCAGGACAAGCACTGATATACCCACAATCAGGATACCCAGGGCCTGTATACCAAGAAGGCCGAATCCTCCTCCATAGAACAATCCTCCGTCTGTAGAAAATAAACCTATGAGAAGAGTTCCAAGGGCACCGCATACTCCATGTACGGATATTGCTCCGACAGGATCATCAACACGCAGCTTGATTTCAAAGAACGTAACTGCCAGTATCATCACGACTCCGCTGATTAAACCGGTAATCAATGCTCCTCCGAAGGACATCTGGTTTGCACCGGCCGTGATACCCACCAATCCTGCCAGCGCTCCATTAAGTGTAAGTGCTGCGTCGGGTTTTCCAAATTTCAGTTTACTGAACACAAGGGCTGATATGGTACCCGCTGCCCCGCTCAGCAATGTAGTAATTGCAGCATGAACCGTCTGCGGGGATGTTATGTCCAGGGTGCTTCCCGGGTTGAACCCAAACCATCCGAACCAAAGAATAAGAACACCAAGTGCACCAAGGGGAATATTATGACCGGGTATTGCATGTGCAGATCCGCCCTTGTACTTTCCGCTTCTGGGACCAACGAGCCATGCCCCTATGAAAGCACAGAAACCTCCGACCGCATGTACTGCTGTTCCTCCGGCAAAATCACGGAATCCCATTTCAGCAAGAAAACCGCCGCCCCAGATCCAGTGTCCTATCAATGGATATATGAAAACTGTGGCAATGACACAGAAAATTGCATATGATGAGAATTTTGTTCTCTCTGCAACGGCACCTGAGACAATTGTCGCACAGGTTGCAGCAAAGATTGCCTGGAAGAAGAAATACGCCTCAAAGGAAACTCCTCCCATGGTGTCAGGTTTTCCAATCAAAAGGAACATATCAGTTCCAACGATTCCACCGGTGTCTTTTCCATACATCAATGCAAATCCTACTGCAAAGAAGCATGTCACACCAATGGCCACCGTAATGAAGTTCTTCATTATGATGTTGACGGCATTCTTTGATTGGGTGAAACCAACCTCAACCATTGCAAAACCTGCATGCATAAGGAATACCAGGACTCCTGCAATCAAAACCCACATTGTGTTCATAATAAATGTTGTGTCCAAAATCAAATCCTCCAAAACCAATATAAAAAGCCTGTGTTTCCGCAATCGGAAACCCAGGCTTCATCGCCCCGTATAAATCCATACATCATTGTATTTATTCAGTTATTGGATACCTTTGAAAAACATACTAGCATCATATCTACCGTACGTCAACAAACTGTTTGCATTGCCGGTATTTTACAGACTGTTCAGAACTCCGTTCCTTGATACCGATGTATCCGTACAACGGGTCCGGTCAAAGCAACAAGGTCTTTTCTTGCCTTCATGAAGCATGGAGCAGGCTACTCCAATCCTTTTCATTCGCGTCACCGGATTGTTTGTGAATCTTATCCAGCGTATCCAATCCCATCGGGCTTTTGTCGTGAGACAGTCCCATTGATCAGATAATCCTGAATCAATGATTGCATCCTTAATATCAGCAGGCATTTTGAGTTCACTCCAATTTATCTTTTCAACAATTATAATGGAATCACTTATTTTCCCGGACTTATTCATTGAATCAGAGAATATATGCTCAGCAAAAAACCAATGCCCGCCCATTCCGTCAGGTTCAAGGACTGCTTCAAACTCCCTGTCCATGTTGAATCCATTTACCATAACCATCCCACGGGATGAGAGCTGCATACTGACATCCTTTGGTATCCGGATTATATATCTGCCATTGATAGTCTCTACTTGTACATCAAACTGATATTTCTCCATTTTGCTCCTCATTATTCTTTACCCATGATATTTACCCCATAAGTGTGAAGGTCTGTATGCTGTTTTTGTTGTATAGTTCATGCAGAAGGGTAAAATGGTTTGTGATTAACTTTAAGAGGGATTTGATATGAAGAGAAGCAAGAAGAAAAGAATCATAATTGGTCTGGCAGTAACAGCAATTATCATTGTGGCCCTATTGGGTGCTTTCTATATTTACACATTGAATTATTACAGGGCGGATGACAGTGCACAAGCCATTTACGAACAAGCCGATTTCATCGACGGCAATGCTGTTTTCAATGCCGGTACAAATGATTCAAAAACCGGGCTAATATTTTATCCCGGAGGAAAGGTTGAGGCATCCGCCTATGCCCCTCTTCTAAAAGCGTTGTCCGATGAAGGCATCACCTGCATCCTGGTTGAAATGCCTTTCAACCTCGCAGTATTCAGAATCAATGCTGCAGACGAAATCTATGAAAAATTCCCCGGGATAGAAAACTGGTATCTTGGCGGACATTCACTTGGTGGTGCAATGGCAAGCAGCTATGTAAACAAAAACAGCGATAAGCTCATGGGCCTTGTTTTACTTGGGGCATATCCTATAAACGATTCCGACATACCTACCCTTGCTGTATATGGAACCGAAGACAATGGTCTTGACATTTCAAAACTCGAAGGAGTTGAAAACAGACTTGAACTAATCGGCGGAAACCATGCTTACTTTGGAAATTACGGGGAGCAAAAAGGAGACGGCGTTGCCTCGATGACCAGGGATGAGCAGCAGGAAATGACTGTGGCCGCAATAATTGATTTCATCAAAGGTTCCACTGAATAATTTTATCTGAATCATTCAAAATGCATTGATAAAGTGATACGATGTATATGAGACCTCATCAAAAAATCTGAAAATTTTTTACGGGAGTCAATATATGTCTGATATTACCATCAAAGAAGAAAACAACCGGTTGAAATGGTTCCTGGACGCTAAGTTCGGTCTTTTCATACACTGGGGGGCTTATTCAGTTGCCGGAGCCGAGGCATCCTGGCCTATAATGGCTCCGAGACTGTCCGAGGCGATGTTCGACACTCCTTCTATAATCAACGAGGATGAGTATGTTAAGCTGCCCGAACAATTCAATCCCGTTGGCTTCAATGCAGATAAGTGGGTCAAAACTGCAGTGAATGCAGGTATGAAATACATTATTATAACCGCAAAGCATCACGATGGGTTCTGTATGTTTGATGCACCGGGAACTGAATATAAGATTACCAATACCCCTTTCGGACGTGATATCTGCAAGGAGCTCTCGGAAGCCTGCAGAAAGGCAGGTATCAGACTTGGGTTTTACTATTCTCCACCGGACATGCATCATCCTGGATACCGTGATACTTCAAAACCCTCTGTAAAGAACTGGCTGGGAGAACCAAAAAGAAAGGAATGGTCATCATATCTTGATTACATGGAAAGTCATATTAGAAAACTGCTTACTGATTATGGTGAAGTAAGCATCATCTGGTTTGACGGATTATGCAACCATGAAAAGTATGATACCCCCAGATTCCATCGCCTGGTTCATGAGCTCAGCCCGGGAACCCTGATCAATGACCGGCTTGGAGATGACTATGATTATGTAACTCCGGAGCAATTCATCCCTTCATCGGGTATCCCTGTCAGAACCGGCAAACCTCCTTCAGGGAATGGAATTGAAAGTGAGAAATTCTTCAGAACCGTACTTACATTATTCAGGATTCCATTGCTCCGGGGCTGGATCAGAAAGCAGATGCACAAATATGCCGAAGGCACCCTTGACCTGTCACCAATGAAAATCACCCGGTATCCATCCCCTGAAAATTACCAGCCATGGGAAACATGCATGACCATGGGACGGACATGGGCATACAATCCAAATGAGTCCAATTGGAAGACTCCGGAAGAGTTGATTGGGAATCTGTCTACAGTAGTTGGACACGGAGGCAATTACCTGCTTAATGTGGGACCGACCGAGCTTGGGGTTTTCCCGGACGAAGCCGTTGAACGCCTGGATATTATAGGTTCATGGATGAAGGATAATTCAGATGCAGTCCATGGAACGACATATACTCCATTCTCAGGATTTGAATGGGGAACTTCCACTATAAAAGGCAGTAAGATATTCATTCATGTTCACAATAAACCGGAAAATAACATGATATCCATCAGTGGATTCAAAGGTAGGATTGATTCAGTATATTCAGTTGGCAGGGACCCCATTGAATATACCTATGAAAACTCTTTGCTTCAAATAACCCTTCCTCCGGAGCCCATCCAATCTGTATATATCATAACCGTTGAACTGGAATCAGCGAAAAGGTTGTATGACTACACAGAACCCGAAACCTCCGGAAAGTCACCCGATTCTTATGTAAAATCAAGTGCAATTGCGTCGGCACTGATCAATGGGGTGGCCAATGGTCTCATAGCCCTTTTCTCATATATGAAAATCAATCATATCCCTGCAATTGATGCAGCAATAGATATCTTGATCACAGTTGCAATAATATCATTCCTGACGGGATGGCTTGTCATCGGCGGAACACGCCGTGACATAAAAAGCGGAAAGGTTGCAATCGCGGACACGGATGGACATGATTCCAGGAAGCCTGCAGGTGCTGCAATCAAAGGGCTTTTGATAATGGCAGAATGTATTTTGCTGGCAGGCGGAGTATTTGCAGCCCTTGTTCTATTATTTGTTCCCGGAGGTTTTTCCGGATGGGGATATATATTATTCAAGACACTGTATACGGCAGTAACGGGAGCATTGGCAGTTTTCCTTAGCATCAATGCAGTCATAAGGGAAAGAAAAATAGTTCTGACGAGGTGATGATATGAAACGTATGGGACAGGTCCTTAAGGTTAAGCCGGACAAGGTTAAAAGGTACAGGGAACTTCATGCTGCTGTCTGGCCGGAAGTCCAGAAGATGATTTCCCTGTGCAATATCAGGAATTACTCCATTTTCTTGCGCGGCGGTTATCTATTTGCCTATTTTGAATACCACGGCGATGATTATGAAGCAGATATGGCCAGGATGGCCGAAGACCCTGTGACTCAGGAGTGGTGGAAGGAATGCATGCCCTGCCAGCAGCCGGTTGATTTTGCAAATGATGATGAATGGTGGGCTGATATGGAAGAAGTTTTCCATCAGGACTGACAGGAGGACCCATGAACAACAAGGAACGCGGACTGGCACCATTCAAACGCCTCGGCATGGACAGGTTTCCCATGTGGTACGGAGCAGACCCCGAATTCACAAGGAATCTTGTAAATTTTTTGGGAGCAACCGACGAAGATAATGCACTGTATGACATACTGGACATGGACTACATGACAATCCGACCCGTTTATTCAGGGGAGCCCCTTAAAAAATATCCGGACGGTTCAGTGGATACAATCTGGGGTGTCAGAAGAAACGGCTATTATTATGGAATGTCCGTTTCTCATCCTATGGCATCCTTTGAAACCGTGGAACAGGTTACCGGATATAAGTTCCCTGATCCAAATGATTTCAATGTGGATATATCAAATGAACAGAAAAACAAGGTACAAAACCACTGCCTTATCGGTGGTACATGGGCTCCTTTCTTTCATGATTCTGTTGAATTACGCGGAATGGAAAGATTCTTCATTGATATGTATGAAAATCCTTCCCTGGCAAATGCGATAGTTGAAAAGTGTTTTGAGTTTTATCATGAGCTTGATCGAAGAACGTTTGAAAAACACGGGGATATGATTGACATGTATTTCATAGGCAATGATTTCGGGTCACAAAGACAGCTTCTGATGCCACCTGGCCTCTGGCGTAAATTTTATAAGCCATATCTGAAAAAATTGATTGGGCAGGCCAGGTCATACGGGTGTGTGACTGCAGTCCATTCATGCGGCAGCATCCGTTCAATCATTCCGGATCTTCTGGACATAGGTGTGGATGCAATTAATCCAATACAGGTCAATGCAGAGCAAATGGATCCTGAGGCATTGGTGAATGAATTCGGGTCTGATGCAGTCTTCTTCGGAGGAATTGATGAGAATAACATTCTGATGAACGCTACCCCTGAAAAAGTGCGTGATGAAACAAGAAGAATCATTGATATTCTCGGTAAGCATGGAAGATATATCGTTGCTCCCTCCCACGATTATCTGATACCTGAGATACCGGCTGTGAATGTTGCAGCAATGTATGATGAAGCACGAAAATATGGGCTCGGAGCATTATTTTCTTAGCTGTTTTATTACCTGTAATGCTTGGCTCATAATAAATATACAGCAGTTTAGGTTATACATCTTACAGAAAAAAATAACAAAACAAACAGAGGAAAAAAACTTATTGAAAAATGCAGAATTTTTTTGTATACCACTTTTTTTGAGCACAATATGTATGATACAATGATTCAACCTTCCACAATATCTTGTGGTATACAAAAGAGAGTCAGGAGAGATAGAGAAATGTACGAAATAGATGGTTTGATAACCAGAAGGTTCACGAAGGAACTGACCGAAAGCAGTAAAACCGTATACGATTTGTTCAGTTACAAATCCGTTGATGTCCATATGAAAAACTGGAAAACCGGTGAAGTCATAGTGGATATGAAGAACCTGGAATTTCCGGAGGATTATTCACAAAATTCATGCAACATCATTGCAAGCAAGTACTTCAGGAAAGCCGGTGTCAACGGTGAATTCGATTATGAACACAGCATGAAGCAGGTAGCTGACAGAATGGTAGGATTCTGGGCGGACGCACTGCTGGATGAAGGTTTGCTGAAGAGCAAAGAGCAATGGCAGATTCTATATGATGAACTTGTATATGCACTGCTGTCACAGCAGTGGGCACCGAACTCCCCCCAGTGGTTTAACACCGGAATCAAAAGAAACTATGACATAGACGGAGGTCACGGAGGCTTATATTACTTTGATGAGGAATCCGGGAAAGTCGTTGAATCCATGGATCTTTACTCAAGGACACAGGCTTCGGCATGCTTCATCATATCAATTGAGGACAAATTACTCGGTAAAAATTCAATAGCGGAACATTATGTAAGCGAGACCACACTCTTTCGCGGTGGCTCCGGTGTAGGTACGAATTTCTCAGTTCTTCGGGCACGAAACGAAAAATTATCAAGCGGCGGGACATCCAGCGGCATGATGAGTTTTCTAAAAGGATTTGACCGAAATGCAGGAGCAATAAAATCAGGCGGAACAACAAGACGTGCTGCAAAAATGGTAATTGCGGACATAGACCATCCTGAGATTGAGGAATTCATTACCTGGAAAGCCCATGAGGAGCAAAAAGTCCGGGACCTTGGGAAAATGGGATATGACACTTCAATGGATGGTGAAGCATATCAGACTGTTGCAGGGCAGAACTCCAACAATTCAGTCAGAGTCAACCGTGAATTCATGACAAAGGTACTGGAACTTGACAATGACCCAGACAGCACCTTCAGGCTCCGGGGCCGAAGGGACAATGGTGTGGACAGGGATGTCAGGGTTTTCGATATATGGGACAAGATCAACAAATCTGCCTGGGAATGCGCAGATCCCGGCCTGCAATTTGATGATACATTCAATTCATGGCACACATGTCCATGTGGAACCGACGGAAAATATAATGCCCCGCATAATAGAATAAATGCAACAAATCCATGCAGTGAGTATGCCTTCCTTGACAATACCGCATGTAATCTGGCAAGTATAAATGTCTTCAGATTCTATGACGAAAAAAAGAATTCGTTTGACCTGGAAGGTTACACCCATTTGATATGCCTCATACAAATGATACTGGAAGCATCGATACATCACGGTCATTTCCCAACAGAAGCCGTAGCAGAGAAAAGCCACTACTTCAGGACGACAGGGCTGGGGCTTGCAAATGTCGCCTCATTGTTTCTTCTTTACGGATATCCATATGACAGCGATGAAAGCCGTGCGCTTGCTGCCTCCCTTGCCGGAATAATGACGGGATACTCTTATTATACTTCTGCTCTCATGGCCGGACGTCTTGGACCATTCAAAAGTTATGAAATAAACAGCGCATATATGAAAAAGGTAATCCGCAACCATGCGAGGGTTGCCGGAGTCCTGTCCGATGATTTTGAGGAGCTGAATTACAAACCCTTGATGGTAAATCACAAACTGTTACCCAAGGGATTCGGGAAAAGCCTTGCATCTGCCTGGAAACTTGCCATTGAGGCCGGTGAAAAATACGGTTACAGGAATGCACAGGTCAGTGTAATTGCTCCCACAGGAACAATTTCATTTGCCATGGATTGCGGAGCAACATCCGTCGAACCGTTTTACAGTCATGTGACATTCAAGCAGCTTTCAGGCGGTGGTTCCATGCTCATTGTCAACCCTGTAATTGTGGCCGCCCTGAAGAGACTGGGATACAAACCCGGGGAAGCGGAAAGAATACTTGGATATTTGATGGAAAAGGATGAAAACGGTACCCTGATTAACCACTCACTCGAAGGTGCTCCGGGACTACGTCCTGAACACGTAAAAATCTTCCACACTGCCAATGATATAAGTCCACAGGGACATGTTCTGATGGTTTCTGCCATTACTCCGTTGATAAGCGGTGCAGTCAGCAAGACCGTAAACCTACCGGCAAACGCAACGATCACAGACATCAAGGAGATAAACAAGCTTGCCTACACTACAGGAACAAAGGCAATCGCCCTGTATCGCGATGGCTGTAAGGTAGCACAACCTCTCTCTAATGGAAAAACGGAAAAATCCGAAAGGCCTTTTGAAGAATACACATATGCCGAACTTGTCGATTATGCAAAGAACTGTAAGAATATACCTATCCGCAGGAAACCGGAGGGAATGCATCTCAGCAGAACCCATGCCGCAAAAATTGATGATATAGAACTGTATATCACACTTGGTTTCTATAACGACGGCAATCTTGCTGAAATCTTTGTATCAACTGACAAGGAAGGTACTGTTGTCAAAGGTGTACTGGCTTCACTTTCAAAGGCACTCAGCAATATGCTTCAATACAATATTCCTGCAGAGGAGATCTCAAGGACACTTAGAAACCAGAAATATGAACCCTCCGGTTTTGTAAGCCGTCATCCATATATTAAATCCGCGTCTTCAATTTCGGATTTAATAAGCAAGGTCATAGATATCGAGTTGGGTGACTTTACCAGATGCCATGTAAAACCAAAGACATTCGCCAGGGTTTATTGCGAAGAGGTTGAGCTAAGTGAAGCAAGAAAGACCCCTTCAAAGAAAGGCGAAAAGGTCTATGGCGAAATATGTTCAAAGTGCGGCGGTGACAACCTTATAAGAAACGGAACATGCAAGATATGCCAGGACTGTGGCACCACCACAGGGTGCAGCTGAAAAGTGACAATTATTGTGCTTTACCTTATAATAATATTAAGTGTTACTATTTTTGGGAGGTAATTCATGATGAAAAAGGTACTTGCATTTATTTTGATATTGAGTCTATTGCTTGTAATATTGTCCGGTTGCGGGAAATCCGACACTACTGTTGAATCACAGACTCCTTCCCCGAGCGGAACGGTTGAACCTACGTCGGTACCTGACATTAATTCCGATGAAATTTTCAAATTTGATTCTGCAACGGGAACTATACTGGGTTTCAATGATGCCGTTTCAGGAATAACAGATATTGTTATACCAGCGGAAATCGACGGAGTGGCTGTCAGCAGGATAGGTGACAATGCTTTTAATTTCAAGGGTCTTACCAGTGTGGTGCTTCCCGACTCCATTGAATACATTGGAAGCAATGCCTTCAAGGAAAATAAAATTACCGAAATAACTCTTCCGTCAAGCCTGAAGGAAATGGGTATCGGAGCATTCTGGAAGAATCTACTTACTGAAATCACGATTCCGGAAGGCATAACCAGACTTCCCGTCGCAGCATTCAGGGACAATAAAATTACAAAGATAAATTTTCCCGATTCTCTGTCAATCATCGGAAGAGGTGCCTTCCTGAAAAATATGCTGACGGAACTGAATATTCCGGGTACTGTCAAGATACTTGAATCCACTGCATTTGAAGACAACCAAATCGAAACACTTATCCTTAACGAAGGCCTTGAGGAAATCTGCGGATTTGCATTTGAAAAGAACAACCTCACTGAAATTACAATTCCTGCAAGTGTAAAACTCATCGGCCGGGTATCTGAAGGTGCCATCCCGGAACTGGACTATCAGGGTTCTGCATTCAGGAATAATTCTCTCACAAAGGTAACCATTCTCGGGGATGACACAGAAATCGATGAGTTCATGATGGGAGCCAACAATTATTTCAGGGATGCATATTATGAAGGCGGTGCCGGTACATACGAAGGAGAACAACTGGCGCCGTGGGTCAAGGTTTCGGACAACTAAAGTCACAGATAAGCTCTGCACGTCGCATATTAGGAGTTATACTAAGCCCACGGGTATTCCCGTGGGTTTAATATTAATCAGTGGATTACCGAAACATTTATTTATTTGTAAAATCCTCGCTTTTATACCAAAAAGTGACAATTCCAGAGGTTCAGGGTATAATTATATCAAGAGTTTCACATATTCGGAGGTAAATTAATATGAAAAAAGTACTTGCATTGATTTTGGCATCCGTTTTATTTTTTACAATATTATCAGGCTGTGGAGGTTCTGGGGGAACAAACGAATCCAAGGAACCATCCCAGAATGACCCGGGTCAATCAACTGCAAAATTCAATGAAAACTCTTCTGAATACTTCAAGTTTGACCCTGCAACCGGAACTATCCTTGGGTTCAAGGACACTGTTTCCGGAATCACTGAGATTGATATTCCTGCGGAAATCGATGGAGTGACAGTCAGTAGAATTGGTGACAATGCATTCAATTTCAAGGGACTTACCAGTGTTATGCTGCCGGCTTCAATTGAATATATCGGAAGCAATGCTTTCAAGGAAAATAAAATTGCTGAAATAATCCTTCCCGAAAATTTGAAGGAACTGGGTTTCGGAGCATTCTGGGATAATATGTTGACTGAAATTATCATACCGGAAGGTATCACCAATCTTTCGATTGCAGCATTCAGGGACAATCAGATATCAAAGATCACTTTCCCCGGGACATTGACCGTCATTGGGAGGGGGGCATTCCAGGAAAACATGCTGACTGAACTGACATTACCGGAAAACATTGTGACGATTGAGTCAGGGGCATTTCAGAACAACCGGATTGAGTCCCTTGTCCTGAATGAAGGACTGGAGGAAATCGGTGGATATGCCTTTGAGAAGAACCAACTCACATCCATTACAATACCTGCAAGTGTAAAACGTATAGGACCTGCTTCTGAAGGTGCTGTGCCGGCCAGGAATTACAAAGGTAATTCCTTCCTCCATAATAATCTGACCAGTGTAACAATTCTTGGGGATGACACTGAAATAGATGAGTTCATGATGGGAGGCAACAACTACTTCAGGGATGCATATTATGAGGGAGGCGCCGGCACCTACGAAGGAGAACAACTGAGTCCGTGGGAAAAGGTTTCCGACAATTGACGGAGTAACTGTTATTTGCATTATGTAAAAGTATGGGGACCTGTATAATAATTATTCAATTATTGACAGGTCCCCATTGACACTGCATAGATATGAATGTACAATCTCATTTATGTAAAGCATTTTTATGCAATTTATTGTATATTTTTACATTTTGGAGATTGTTGTGGAAAGAATTAAGGATGCTGTCCAGTCATTGGCCTGGTACAAGGCATTACCAAGAAAAGAGTATGAAAATTACCATCATGTCATGACTCATGAAGCATGGTATGAAGTATATGACCTTGGAACGGATACATATGCCATATATGAACCCGGGCATTTCCAGGAAGTGATATCATACCTCATCCTTGGAAATGAAAAGGCTCTTCTGCTGGATACAGGAATGGGAATTTGTCCGATCAAGCCATTGGTGGACAAGCTTACCTCACTGCCTCTGACAGTTATCAACAGCCATTGTCACTTCGACCATGTGGGAGGTAACTGGGAATTTCCGGTTGTGTATATCTTCAATCATCCTGCAGCAATTTCAAGACTCAGGAACGGACTTGGCAGCGAACATGTGGTTCATCATCTAAGAGGTGATTCAACATGGATTCCATATCCTGCCGGATTCAATGCCGGTTCATATGAAATAAAGCCCTGTAATTGCGTACCGGTGAATGACGGCCATCTCTTTGACCTTGGTGGCAGAACCCTGGAAGTAATCCATACACCCGGCCATTCACCTGACAGCATCATGCTTCTTGACAGGTCAAAGAGCATACTTTTTACCGGGGATACATTTTATCCCGCATCAATGTACACACACCTTACAAGCGATGATGGTATTGATTCGGATTTTGAAACCTATAGAACAACCGTAACGGAGCTTTCTGCAAGGCTGAGTGTTGATTATCTGTATACATGCCACAATTATCCGGCAGTGGACGGTGCTGTACTCAAGGATTTTGCAGATGCAATGAATGCCATTGCATCGGGCACATTAAATCATTTGATGGATGAAGGGAATCTGAGAAAATACCAGTTCAACGGATTCTCAATCATCTGTAAATAAAAACTATTGTTTTTGGAGGAAAAAATGAAAAAATTATTGGTATTAGCACTTGTACTTGTAATGATATCCGCTCTCATGGCAGGATGTCAGACAACAGAAAAACTGATCATCGGAACCAGTCCTGACTATGAACCATTCGAATACCTTGATGCAAACGGAAACGTCATTGGCTTTGACATGGATCTCTTTGCAGAACTCGCCAAGATAATGAAGGTTGAATATGAAGTTGTTGAATATGATTTCAGCATAATAATCTCAACCTTGCAATCTGACCAGATTGATGTAGGCTTGTCAGGATTTACATGGAGCGAAGAGAGAGAAGGCAAAGTTCTGTTCTCCACTCCGTATTACAATAGTGCACAGGTAGCAGTGGTTCTTGCAGACAGCACTATTTCATCAGTGGCTGACCTTGAAGGAAAGACTATCATGGCCGGTGAAGGAACAACAGGAATGGCTGCCGCCAAGGAAATTCCCAACACAACAGTAACCTCTCCTGACGACTACCCCATGGCATTTGAACTGCTGAAGGGCGGTCAGTGTGATGCAGTTGTATGCGACCTTGGTGTTGCACAGGCATATGCACAGAAAGCGGAATTCAAGATGCTTGATGAATATCTGAATGAAGCAGAAGAGATGTCAATCATCGTAAACATTGACAACACCACTCTTCTTGAAAAGCTCAATTCAGCCATCGAAGAATTCATGGCAACGGATGCATATGATGCCCTTTTGGAAAAATGGGGTCTCAACTAGAATACAGACAAAAAGTGCCGGCATACAACAAAGCCGGCACTTTGGTTTGGAGTAATTATGTCCTGGGATACATTTAATTGGGAAAACTTGAAATATCTTGGAATAGGAGCAGGCATTTCACTGTTCATTGCTGTAATGGCATTGATCTTCGGTACTCTGCTTGGAGTCATCGGGGCAATGGGCAAGCTTTCAAAGAACAAAATTGCACGTTATGTTTCAATGGTTTATGTTGAAATATTCAGAGGAACTCCTATGTTGCTGCAAATCGTCTTTTTCTTTGTTGCATTGCCTTTGCTTGTAAAGTCAATTACAGGTGTCAGATGGACACCTCCGGCAATCTTCATTGGAATCCTTGCCATGACCATCAACAGCGGTGCTTACTCCACGGAGCTGATAAGATCAGGTATCCAGGGAGTTGACAAGGGTCAGACTGAGGCTGCCCGTTCACTTGGATTAAGCCAGTGGCAGACAATGCGGTTCATTATCCTGCCCCAGGCCTTTAAGCGCATAGTCCCTCCAATGGTCAATGAATTCATCATTTTGATAAAGGACTCATCCCTTTGTTCAGCCATCGGTGTATACGACTTGCTTAAAAGATCAAGGGCAATAGGTGCCGTGACCTATGACGTTGTTACCCCATTGATTATTGCGGCATGTATGTACCTGGCGATGACTCTGGTTATATCAAAATTTGCCAGAAGACTGGAGAATAAACTCAATGAAAGTGATTGAAGTAAAGGATTTGCATAAGAACTTCGGGAAACTTGAAGTTTTGAAAGGGATTGATACTACCATTGAAAAGGGGGAGGTTGTATGCATCATAGGACCTTCAGGAAGTGGAAAAAGCACGTTTCTCAGATGTCTCAATCTTCTTGAAGAACCAACTTCGGGCGATATATCAATCAACGGGATTTCCTTGATAGAACATAAAAAGGAAATTGATAAACTTCGCCAGCAGGTCGGTATGGTTTTTCAGAACTTCAATCTTTTCCCTCACCTTACTGTTATGCAGAATCTTTTGCTTGCACCGATGAAGCTGAAGAAAGACCTTTCTGAGGAAGATGCCAGAAAAAAAGCCGTCGGTCTGCTGGAACAAGTCGGGCTTACTGACAAAGTAAACTCCTTCCCCCGCCATCTCTCAGGAGGCCAGATGCAGCGGGTAGCCATAGCCAGGGCCCTGGCCATGGAGCCTGATATTATGCTCTTTGATGAACCCACATCATCCCTTGACCCGGAAATGGTCGGAGAAGTTCTTTCCGTCATGGAAAAACTTGCAAGAGAGGGTATGACCATGATTGTAGTCACCCATGAAATGGGTTTTGCCCGTGAAGCAGGAAACCGTATTCTTTTCATGGAGGACGGCATAATTTATGAAGAGGGTACTCCAAAAGAAATATTCAGCAATCCGCAAAAACCAAGAACCAGGGAGTTTCTAAGTAAAATACTCTGAATCATTTACCTGCAAACAAGGAATTACACTGAAAATCAATAATTATTGGAAAACCCTTCAGTCAGCTGTATAATAATAGTGATTTCCGACATAAAGACAGAGAGAAACAGTAGATGAGAAAGAGGTTTATATGAAAAAGTTCCTGATATTTCTTCTGATACTTGTTATCATGGGAGCATTGATGTATTTCACAAATCCTGATGATACCAACTTTTCAAACTATCTTGACAGAATCACTTCAAGGAGCATCACCCAATATGCTTCAGGTACCCAGGGCATTACAGGATATAATATAGAAGACCTCAGGAGTGCAGACTTCAGCAGGAAGGACAATTATATATACAGTATATATACTATTACTTCTCCATCTTCTGTACGTGGTTTTTCTTATCTTGGAGTCTTTGGCATATTTTTCAAACTGTCCTGACATGACTGAAGAAAAAGTTTTGAACGAAACATTGAGTATACTCAACAAACACGGGGCATTGGACGCCTATGAGTTCCTGTACTCTTACAGCAGCGAATTTGTTTCAAAGTCAAGTCAGTTCTACAATTACCTTTACTGCCTGGCTGCTCTGGCAGGTAAAAGTGAAGATGCCATCAAGTGGATTGAGGAAGCCATAATTGAAAATGAAATGTGGTACAGACCCGATGTCTTTGATGATGAGGATCTGCATTCACTTTTCGAAAATAAAAGATTTCAAAACTTCAGGGACATATCATCCCAAAGGTACAAAAGACTTCTCGGCGAAACCAAAACCATATGTACATGGAGAACAATGGAAAAATCTTCTCTGTTCATTGCATTGCATGGTAACCAGCAGAACATTGAAATGTGCAGTGAAAACTGGGATTTCCTGAAAAATTACGGACATCAGGTTGAATATCTGCAGTCATCGGAAATTGATTCAATCAATCTTTTCAGGTGGAGTGATAATGGTGATGGAAATATTCAACTAAATAATGCCCTCTCGGATATTCCCTGGAATGAATACAGCACCCGGACCCTTTGCGGGTTCTCATCGGGATGCAATGTTATACTGAGGTCTGCAGCCCTGAGCAATGTTAAATGCGAACAAATGATACTTGTGTCCCCATGGATTCCTTTCCTAAGGGACAATTACCTTGAGGTTTTTGAAGCCCTTTTCGAAACAAAACCAAGGATATTACTTGTATTCGGCGAACTTGACAGAGACTGCATTGCTTTTAGAACTCTTGCAGAAAAGCTTGCTGAAAACGGAATAAATGTAAAAATAGAATCCATTGCCGGTCTTGGTCACTCATTCCCGGAAAACTTCATAGAAATTGTCACCGGTTTCATCAAAGGCTAGAATTTAGCAAGCTTTATTCCATTGATTATGAAAATGAGTCCTTCGCGATAAGTTTCCTCAAAGTCGGGAAACTCGTATGAGTGTTCTGATTTTTCCACGGCTTCCTTTTGAAGTTTTGAAGGATAACATACCGGATACCTTGAAATAATCAGTGAAGTGGCATAATCAATGACCTTCATGGCTTCCGTGTTCGTAAATTCCGGGAAATTGTGCCTGACCATCCTGACGATTGATGCTGTAATGCTGAAAAGTCTGTTCTTGAACTCAATCAACGACTCCAGCTCTGAGTTTTGTTCTATCATTGTATAAAGAAGGGAAAAGAGTTTCAGGAACCTGGGGTGTTTCATAATGGTTTTTGTCCAGATTGATGAAAAATCCCTCGTATCCAGAAGGTTGTCCAGAATAAGGTTGTCATTCAACTCTTCCGCAGTTTCATATGTTTCGTCAAGCAGAATATACAGATATATATCTTCCTTTGATGTTACATATTTATATAGGTTTGCTCTTGTGAAATTTATTATGTCCCCTATCTTTGACAAAGAAATGGCATGATATGGCATTGAGTCAAAAAGGCACACGGCAGCTTCTTTAATCTGACGGAACCGAATTTCCCTGTTCTCCTTGTTCCTTGCCCTTTTGAACGTAATTTCATCAGTCATACACTGAAATATATCAGAAATCCTCAATATTGGCAACAAAATGTAAATAATTTCGTCTCCACACAGTTATGATATATGTTTTCCTTTATAATCAATTCCATTACTTTACACTTTGTTTCTTACATAATGTAATTTATATTTAACGCATGCAGGGCACTGTTATATGAAGTTGACTTGCCCAATATGATAAAGTAACATTGTCATATAAAACAAATCCAATGACATATTGCAACTATTCAGAGGGGGTGGAATAGGATTGGGATTTCCAAAAAGAAGCTCAATAAGGAATGAAATCACCAGGGAATTCAAGGACAAAATTGTATTTGAGAACACTCTTTGGTCAATGATACTTCTGGCAGTAGTTGCCTTTTCCCAGATTGTACTGATTCTTCTTGAGGCTCTTTCAGTTTTACCCTGGGACAATGAAACATTCTTCTTCAGGCTGACCGTAACTGCTGTCGGAACACTGTTTTCAGCTCTCCTTGCATCGGTCAGAAAGAACAAATCCCTGCGTCCTTATCTTACATTCATAATGATACTCCTGAATATCATCGCCCTTATCAGCGGAGTTTTCTTTGTAATATATTTTGCTTCATCCGGGAACTTCAGCTTTACTGTCTTTCTGCTTGTCGTATACCTTCTGTCCCTGGGTCATTTTATGCGCCCTTGCTATTTTTCAATAATCTATATAGTCGTATTTGCAGCTACTATTGTAATAATTTATTCAAAACTTGATCCATCCGTCATTTATATAGGAGAACTCATTACCTCCGGTGTGTTCCTTATGGTTATTACCGTCGGAAGTATGATGAGTTATTCCAGATACTTCAGATTGTTCAATCAGGAAAAACAGCTGGAAGCGATAAACAAAAAACTTGAATTAATTTCAGAGACAGATGAACTTACCGGACTGTTCAACAGAAGGAGAATATCGGATGAAATGGAAAAGCTGATAGCTGTATCAGAGAGATATAATAGTATATTCAGTATTGCTATGATTGACATAGACCATTTCAAGCAAATAAACGATACATACGGCCACAATACCGGTGATGAGATCCTCAGGGAGCTGGCAGGTTTAATAAAATCAAAGCTTCGAACATCTGACCTGATCGGCAGATGGGGAGGAGAAGAGTTTATACTGATTCTGCCTAACACAACTCCGGAAGACTCCGGGATTTTGTTGTCAAGACTTCAGAAGGATATAAACGGCCATTCCTTTTACAATGGTATACAGATTGCATTTTCAGCCGGCATATGCGGTTTTATAAGCGGAACGTCCCTCAGTCAGCTGATTGATTGTGCGGACAGGGCTTTATATAATGCAAAAGAAAACGGACGTGACAGAACCGAGATTTTTTCAGTGTAAATATCCTAAATGGGACACAGTCAAGTGATATAAAAAAGCACCTTTGGTGCTCTTTTTTTATTTGTTAACCTGGTTTTTTGTTTCCCCATTAATGAAGGCCCTTAGATTATCCACAGCTGTCTTCATCAACCTCTCCCTGGCTTCCTTCGGTGCCCAGGCTATATGAGGTGTTATTATTGTGTTCGGAGCCTTCAGCAATGGATTATCCATTGTAATAGGTTCCGTGGATACTACATCTGCCGCAAATCCGAATACCTTGCCACTTTCCAAAGCAGCTCTCATATCCTCTTCAACAACAAGACCGCCCCTTGAAGTATTTATTATGATTACACCCTCCTTGCACTTTGCAATATTGGCCTCGTTCATAATTCCTTCCGTCTCAGGAAACAGAGGGCAGTGCAAGCTAATTACATCTGACTTTTCAAGAAGGTTATCAAGGCTTGAGTATTCCATTGAGTCACACACAAGGTTTGGGTCCTGATATTTATCAAAGGCCAGAACCTTCATTCCAAAGGCCTGTGCCAGTGCTCCTGTTGCCTGACCAATCCTGCCGTAGCCTATTATTCCCATGGTCTTGCCGGAAAGCTCAAACAAAGGGTAATTCCAGAAACAGAAATCCTTTCCCGCGGTCCAGTCCCCACGCTTAACAGCCAGGTTATGATCCCATACATGATGGCAGATTTCAAGGAGCATTGCAAAAACAAACTGAGCGACAGCAGTTGTACCATAGGTCGGCACATTGCATACAGGGATATTTCTTTCCCTGGCAGCTTCAATATCCACAACATTGTATCCTGTTGCAAACACTCCTATATATTTAATGGATGGACAAGCTTCCAGTATTTCCCTGTCAATGGGAACCTTGTTGACAAAAACCGCCTCGGCATCTCCGATTCGGCCGACCACATCCTCTCTTGAAGTGCGGTCATATATCCGGAGTTCCCCCAGGGCTCCAAGTTCATCCCAGCTCAGATCCCCGGGATTCAATGTGAAACCATCTAGTACTACTATCTTCAAATTATTGCTCTCCATTTACCAACTTTTTCTGTGTATATATTATCAATCAACAGTTATATGTCAATGTCCATGGAGTCTATACTCCCATCATAGCTAACTGATAATCAATATAGAACACCTGAGACTCAAGCCATGATAGGTTTAAATATGGTAAAATTACTACACAAATATAAAAGGGGTTAGAGATGGCTTTGATTTTAGTTGTAGGTGGGGCCAGGAGCGGGAAAAGCTCCTTTGCTGAGAAACTCTGCAAAGATTCCGGCGAAAATGTCTGTTATCTGGCAACATCGAAGATAACCGATAAGGATATGGCTGACAGGATTGAAAAGCACAGGGCGCAAAGGCCTGCATCATGGTGCACAATTGAAAAATATGATGATTTTGAATCTCTTGCCAATGATGATTCATTCAATGACAGCAAAGTATTCTTGCTTGACTGCATAACAATTATGATAACCAATATAATGTTTGACCAGAATGTTGATTATGACACCTGTTCATCACAGACCATCGATGTCGTTGAGTCAACTGTCTTCAGTGAAATCAGGAATCTGCTTCATGTAATGAGAGAAAACAATAAAACACTTATAATGGTATCAAATGAAGTGGGAATGGGAATCGTTCCTTCATACAGGCTTGGATTGATTTTCCGTGATATTGCCGGCAGGGTCAACCAATTCCTGGCCGCAGAGTCTGATGAAGTCTATAACGTTATCTGTGGATTGCCACAGAAACTGAAATAGGAGCGCCACGTGAAACCATTTATTCTCATGTTAACATTCCTTACAAGAATACCTTTGAGAGTATCATTTCCTTTCAATGATGAGGATTTCAGGAAAGGCATATGGTTTATTCCGGTCATAGGACTTCTGATTGGTCTTGCATTGTATGGCGTCTATGCCCTGATGGATGGTATAGTACCCCCTTTGTTTCTTTCCTTTATAGTTGTGATACTGTATCTCCTGATTACCGGGGGACTTCATATCGACGGTCTGGCCGATACACTTGATGCAACCGCAAGCAACAGAAGCAGGGAAAGAATGCTTGAAATAATGAAAGACAGTCACATTGGCACATTTGGTGTCCTTGGTATTGTTGCATGGTTTTCCGGGATGGTTGTCATGCTGAGCCTGGCACCATGGGCTTGTCTGGTTTTTCCTGTTGCAGGAAGAAGCATGGCGTTGTTTTCTGCTGCCACAAACAGTTATGCCCGTGAAAGTGGTATGGGCAAGGTAATCATTGACGGAACCAATGGATGGCATGTTGTTTTTTCAGTGCTTATATCCGGTTTATCAGTTATTCTATTGTTTCCATTTGGTGGTGATCCGACAATGATCATTGCGGTAACCATTTCATATTTCATTGTATTTCTTTTATCGTGGATTCACATCAAATGTATCTCCCGTAAACTCTCAGGAATAACAGGAGATGTTATAGGATATGTAATTGAATTCTCAGGATTTCTGCTTGTTCTGGTCACCGTTCTGATCAGTCTTGTTCTGGAGTAGGCAGATGAAGATTTATTTTATAAGACACGCAGAAACCCGGGCTAATGTTGAACAAAGGTACAGCAGTACCGGGAGTTCTCCCCTTACAGAAAAAGGTCTCAAACAGGTCGATTCCCTTTTGATTAAATTTCCGGTTGAAGAGATTTCCGGGATATATACAAGCCCCCTTGAAAGATGTGTTTCACTGGCTCTAAAACTTGGTGAAAAATCAAAAATTACACCTGTTTTTGATGAAAGACTGGTCGAATTCAAATTCGGAATATTTGACAATATGACCTGGCAGCAGGCTGAGACAACTTATCCCATGGAGTTTGATATGTTCTGTAAAAGCCCCGGTACATATAAGCTGCCCGAGGGTGAGTCCCAGGATGAATTCGATGGACGTATCCGTAGTTTTATAGATTATATCCGGGATAATGACGCAAATATTGCTGTGGTGACCCATGCAGGGGTCATCAGATCCGCACTCGCCTATATACTGGACCTTGATGATGCCCATAAGTGGAAGTTCAGGATTATGAACGCTTCGGTAACTTTGATTGAGATATGTGACGGGCATGCATGTCTTGTTCTACAGGAGTTGAAATGATACAAAAATTCAGGGATATATCAATCATTGACTTAAACGGCAGTCGTATTACAATTGCATGTGATTCCTGCTCGGGTGTAGGTATGCTTCCATCTGATATTGTTGAGTCAGATGGTTTCTATACAGGCTACAGAACCGCATTTGTTCCCCTTGCCGAAACCCTTGCCATTGGAGCAACTCCCATCATGGTTGTCAATAACCTGTCAGTTGCATACGATGGTTATGGCAGACAATTGATTGACGGCATCAGGACAGCCGCGGAAGATTCAGGTTTGACCGGAAAAGATGTAATCACGGGAAGCACCGAGGAAAACTTCATTGTTCCTGTTACATCAGTTGGTATTACCGTTGTCGGCAGACTGGACCGGCCGCTTCCTTCACCGCTGAAAGAAAAATGCCACGTATATCTTATCGGTATGCCTTTCATAGGATCAGAGGTCCTGTCACACAGGAATGAAATACTTGACTTTGAAACAATCCGCGCATTGGTCAAATCCCCTCATGTATATGATGTGCTTCCCGTAGGAAGCAAAGGGATTCTTTATGAAATAAATGAAATGACCCGGACCCTTGAATCAAACTTCATTGAATTCAAAGGACATTTCATTGATTTGAAAAAATCTGCAGGACCTGCATCTTGTGCTATAGTTGCTTGCAGCTCTCCGTCCGTTGTTTCAGGCCTTGACATTCCGGTGACGGAACTTGGATACATGCTTCCAAAATAATGTTGGCAAATCATCATTCAAATGTTATACTCTTTGAGAAAAGAACCGGGAAATGGTGCTCCGCAGGAGAGAATAGGGAATGAAGTGAAATACTTCAACGGTCCCGCCGCTGTGAGTGCTGGACACGGATATATGCCACTGGTTTTACCGGGAAGGCTTCCGTTGTTGGAATCAGCATGAGTCAGAAGACCTGCCTTTTCCGGATACCGCTTAAGGGTAATGGTAAAGTCCTTATGATTGTTTTTGTGCAGTCATAGGGCTTTTTATTTTAGGAGGAAATTATGAAGAACAAAATTAAATTGAAGAACCTTACCTTGTGTGCAATGTTCATTGCCCTGTCAGTTGCCGGTGCTTTCATCAAGCCTTTCGGTAACTCCATCGCCTTTGATTCTTTGCCTGCTTTCCTGGCCGCTTCCATCATGGGCCCTGTATTCGGTGCCATTGTTGGATTTCTGGGTCATATCATTTCTGCAGCTCTTTCAGGATTTGCCCTGACGCTTCCAACACATCTGATAATAGCAGTTGAGATGGCTTTGGTCATGGCCGCATACGGCTTTCTTGTCAAAAAAACGGGAATTGTATTTGCAGGTATCATAGCCGTTTTGTTGAATGGGGTTGCTGCAACAGCTGTTTTTATCCTTGTTCCGGGCATGGGCATCAATTTCTTCCTCGCCATGGTCGGTCCCCTAACTCTTGTTTCAGCAATCAATGTCGTTCTGGCAGTACTGATTCACCTTTCTCTGGACAAAGCCGGCGTCCTAAAAACACTAAAATAATTACCTGTCAGGAAAATATTTTCCTGACAGGTGAATATTTTCCCCTGAGGTGAATATTCACATCAGAGGGAATTATTCTTCATGAGAAAGTAAAAGGCCACCCGAAGGTGGCCTTTGATGTCAGTTGTTTTGGTTTCAGTCAAGTGCTGCGAGTGCTGCAGGTGCATCAACTATGCCGCTGCCCTGATATTCAGAACCAACTCCGGGAATCCATGCTGCAGTGGATTCAAGTTTTTCCTCTGCCTGACTTGCGGTAAGACCTGGGGCCTTTTGAGCCATCAGAGCTACAAGACCTGCTACATGGGGACTTGCCATTGATGTTCCCCCAAGGAAGTAATAACTCAGCTGTCCGTTGTTTACATTATATGGTCCCACTATCCATGATCCGGGAGCTGCTACATCAAGGTCCTGTCCTGGATACTGTACACTTGAGAAGTCAGTAATATAATAATCGGTCATGATTGCAGGATCCGGAACATCGAAAGCATACCACCAAGAGGAAATATTGTTGTAGAATTCATAAGCCCAGCCTGAGGCTGCTACGGAGATAACAGGTTCATATGCACCGGGATATCCCATGCCTGCCTGGCCTGCATTTCCTGCAGAAGCGACAATTATTACGCCGGCTTCAATCGCATAATCAATGGCTGCTTTTTCCACCGCATCAAGAGCAGATCCACCAAGGCTCATGTTGATTACCACAGGGCTGTCTGCCAATGGGCCTTTCTTAAGGTCAGCAACGTATGTTATTCCCCTTGCAATTACAGAAGACCATCCTGACCCATTCTGGTTCAATACCTTAACAGGTATTATCGTTGCCTTGGGAGCAACTCCATTGATTGGCGTTCCCCTGAGAGAGTAACCTATTATTGTGCTTGTTACATGTGTGCCATGGGAATCAGCATCGTGCTCCCATTTGTTTGGCTGGCTCGAAACCGTACCTGCCAATCCACCGCCTCCACCGAAGGACATTGCATATTGTTCTGCTATCCTTTCCTGTGGGAAATACTGTCTCCATGAATCAACAAGACCTGTATCCAATACAGCAACATAAACACCTTCACCAGTCTCTGAAACCACCCTTCCTGTAGGTTCGGTAACGTTGATTACATCCAGATTCCAGGTGCTCATTCCATTGCTCATATCTGTTGCAAGTATTGTATCAAGAGGTGCGCCTTTTCTCTGAGCATCAGGGTTTGCCGCCTGTACAAATGGCAGTGCCTGTATAGCCGGCAGCTCATCAGCCCGCACCCTCATTGTCAATGCATCTATCTCATACATAACATCAAGGACTTTTCCATGATTTCCCAGCTCTTTGAGAATCTCGTCAGTAACTTCCGATTTCAACAGGACATTTACCCCGATTGACGCCTTTGAAGGTGCCGCTGTAACCGGAACTCCCAGCATCAATACGAGAGAAATTACCATCGTATAAATCAATATCTTTTTCATATCCATTCCCTTTCTTTTTGTATTGTGTAACTATAAATGATACATCGTATTTTTACGATGTCAATAGATTGAAGTCATATGTTTGCGATGATGTTTGAATGCAAATTTCTATCAGTGTATTTATCTTTTTTTCAAGACTACCATTACCTGCGAAGCTGATTCAAACCCCACATCCTTAAGCCTCTTTTTCAATCCGGCAGCTTCTTCAAGAAGTCTATCATAATCCCCTTTGCCTTCAGCCCTTTTGAGGGATGCATCTATGGTATTTTTCAGCCATTCATATGCAGTCTCATCAATTTCCTGTCCGGCACCGGTCTCAAGCTCCCAGTATTCAACTATATCAACATCCTCATTCTTTTCAAACACATCAATTATTTGATCCTTGGTCAATGTCTCTTCATGAGTTATTCCATTGAGTCTGTCAATTTCCGCCCAGAAATGGTGAAGATATGTATGGGTCATTTTCTTTTCAGAATCATTGTCCCTTCGCATTTCATTGAATATAAGCAGACCATCATCCATTGTAACCTTTGCCATATTCCCAATGGTTTCATTTATGTCATTTACATGATGCATGGAATTTGAAAGACATGTTATGTCAAAATAACCTTCCTCGAAGCACATGTCATTTACATCCATTTTCCTGGCGGATATTCTGGGATCCGAAAATGATTTTTCCACTGCAGCAATTGCCCTGTCAGAAATATCTATTCCCGTCATTTCAACAAAGCCGTCATATACGGAAGCAATCATAGACATGAAAGTCCCTTGTCCTGTCGCAACATCAAGTATTCTTGAACCTTCATATTTCTCCAGATGTTCCCTGAGTTTTTTCATAAGGCCTCCAAAATTTTATTGCATATATGTTTCGGATCGCTTTCATCGGTATTGAATCTCAGCTGATATTCTACTTTTGAGAACATGCCATGCTTTTTTTCAAGCATTGCAGATACCGGCGGAGGCATGGTACCCTTCAGCCTTACGGCAAACCGTTCTTTTATTGTATCAATACCGGCTTCTAGAAGTGTCCGACATGCTTTAGGAGGAAGCAGTTCCAAATGTTCCTTTTCACTGATTACAAAGACTATGAATTTATCTGTGCCCTGTTCTCCTCCAAGCATTTCCACGAAAAGTCTTTTTGCTTCTCCGGGGTTCTTCGCAAATTTCAGATAGTCCTTGCCTGTGTAAACCTCTGCTCCTGTTTCACGTTGCAACTCTTCTGCAATGGTTGTCTTTCCTGTGCAGCTTTCACCTATCAATGCAATTACCATGAATTTTCCCTCCGCAGTCCATTATATTTCATCCAATCATCTTTTCCAAATTCTTTTCATATGACCTCCTCTTATATTATAATTATACAAGCACATAAGGAGTACATGTCATGAAAGCTTTTCCACGGACAGAGGTAGCAGGAATTTCCCTCCCAAGGATACTGATAGGCAGCAACTGGATGCTGGGATTCAGCCATACCAGTACCTCTGCTGACAAGATGATCAAGAATCGTTTTGGAAAAAGGGAAGCTGTTTCAGAAATTCTCGAAGCATACCTTGAGTACGATATAAATGCCATTATGGCACCATTCTACGGGAATGATGTATTGGTTGAAGGCATTCGGCTTGCTGAGGATAGAACCGGCAAGAAAATAATAATGATTGACACACCTATCATCGATGTTCATGATTCAAAGGAATCCAGGGCCAGTGCATCAAGAGTAATAGCAGAAGGAAGAAAAGCCGGAAGTGATTTCTGTCTTATTCATCACTCCTGTGCTGAACAATTGGTGAGCAAACTGAAAGGTACACTTGACAGGCTTCCTGACTATACAGATATGATCAGACAGAATGACATGGTTCCCGGCTTATCCGCCCATATGCCTGAACTTATACAGTATTCAGACGAAAATGAATATGATGTACAGACTTACATTCAATTGTATAACCCGGTCGGGTTTCTCATGCAGATTGAAGTTGAAGGTGTAAGCAGGATAATATGGAATGCTAAAAAACCCGTTATGACCATAAAGTCCATGGCCGCAGGAAGGGTATCCCCATATGTAGGCATTACATTTGCATTTTCTACACTAAGACCCTGCGACATGGTTACCATAGGTGCACATACAGTCGATGAAGTCCATGAGGATGTTGAAATAGGCTTTGCCGCATTGGAAAGAAGACCACCCAGGCTTGAAGGCCGCAGCAGCCCGAACAAAACCAGGCTTCTGGGAGGTGAATGAGTGAATTTTTCCGTCTGCACCGATTCAGTATTCAGAGGAATCCCAACTCCAGGAGCAATGGAAATCGTCAGGTCAACAGGGTGTGACACAATTGAATTCTGGACATGGTGGGACAAGGACATCACTGAGATCAGGGAAGCTTCAACGAACCTTGGGATGGAAGTATCTGCCTTTTGCACAAACTTTTATTCCATGATTGATAAAAAGACCCAAATAAATTTTATTGAGGGACTGAAGAAGTCTGCTGAAACTGCATGTAAACTCAGCTGCAGAAGACTTATTGCACAAGTAGGCAATGTTCTTCCTGGAACTGACCCGAAAGACCAGACAAAAATACTTTTGGATACACTGGCGAAATGCATTCCTGTTCTTAAGGAATATAATATTATCCTGCTGTTTGAGCCTCTCAATACACTGGTGGACCACAAGGGTTATTTCCTTTCAGACTCGCTGGAAGCCTTCGAAATCGCTAAAAAGGTAAATGATTCCCATGTAAAGGTGCTCTTTGATATATACCATCAGGTTGTTATGGGTGAAGACCCCTGTAAAGTACTCCCTGATAATATTGGTTATATAGGGCACTTTCACTCTGCAGGAGTTCCCGGAAGGAATGAAATCACACGGTCCCCTTATGATTATTCAGGAGTTCTTGAATTGATTGCTAACCTTGGATACACCGGTTTCGTCGGTCTTGAGTATATGCCAAGGGAAGATATCGAAACTGAGCTTCGTACACTCTTTTCCAGATATGGTGATTTGTAGAAAATCATATGATGTGTTTTAATGGAATCAGTATTTTCCATGGAGGTTTTTTCACATGAACAATGAAAAAAGATCAGAACCCCGTGAAAAAGGCAGCTTCAGACCCTTGAATCTTATTCCGGGTACACTTGTGTACAAGGGACGCGTCAGACAGGGATTCGAAATTGATATACATTATTACAATGAGAAGGAATCAATGACAAACATATTTGATTCAACCTCCTCCTTCATTGATTTTGACAACAATGTTCCAAACCGGGATAAATATATCAAATGGATAAATATAACAGGCCTTTGGAACATAGATGAAATCAAGAAGGCTGGCCTTCACCTTGGAATCTCCGACTTGATACTGGAACAGGTTGTCAATATAAGCACCCATAGCATCAACCGGGCAGGAAGGGACTATTTGTTCAATTGTATTCAGATGGTCTATTCCGAGAAAAACGAAATACAAAATGAATATATCAGCATCTATAAGGGTACTGATTTCCTGGTCACATTCCAGGAAAAACCCGGTGATATTTTCAATGATGTCAGAACACGAATAATAAACAATGAAGGTCTTGTACGTAAAAAACCCCTTGATTATCTTTATTTCTGTCTGATGGACGCACTGTGTGACAATTACCTTGAGGTCGCAGAACGTCTCAGGCCCCGGATCGAGGAAGTGGAAGAAAAAGTAGTTCATGGTGACCGAATGAAGATACAGTCAATCCATGACCTTAGAAAAATACTCATGATACTTGAATTCAGCACTGAACCTGTAGGAAGATTCATCCAGATACTTCTTGACGATGAGTCGCTGCTTGGCGGAATCGACAGAACATTCCTGGAATCGCTGGACATCCACATGAAGCAGGCAATAAGTGAAATCAAGCTTCAGAATGACAATGTTGACCATCTGTTTGAAAATTATGTCCTCAACAATTCCAACAACATGAATCAGGTAATGACCATTCTTACAATCTTTTCTGCTATATTCATACCCCTTTCCTTTTTTGCAGGTATCTTCGGAATGAACTTTGAGTATATTCCGGGTCTTGGCAACAATATGGGATTCTTCTATTTTCTGATTGGATGTGGTGTTACAGCAGGAGGAATGCTTTTATTCTTCAAGGCTAAAAAGTGGTTTTAGTTTTCTTCTATATATCAATATACTGAATTAATTATTTTGCAATATTGAGCTCAAGTACATAATCATCCATGACAAAGCCATTCCCTATATCAGTGATTATGGAATCAATTATTGTAAATCCCATATTCTTATAAATATCAATTGTATCCGAGTTATATTTATTGCATGTCAGCCATATTCTTCGGCTGTCAGCGGTTTGTGATTCACTTATAATTCTGTCAAGCATCGCACGGCCGGCTCCCTTTCCCCTGTAATCCTTTTCTACGTAGAACTTACTGAGAAAAGTGCCTTTTTCAAACTTAAATGCACAGTAGCCGCAGGGTGTGTTTTCAATTACTGCAAGGAAGTATCTGCAGCCTCCCGATATCGATTCCTTGATTGCATCATACGACTGGTACTTACCAAGCATATATTCAATTTGCTCAGCCCCGATGATGGGCATATAGTGTTCAGACCATATTGAAGCTGCAAGACCAACAACAGTCCTGATTTGTTCGTCGCTCATTACCGCAATGGTTTCAATCAGTGCCATATCAGCCCTCAATCAGCTCCGGGGATTCCTCAATCCTTCCGTCTTTTATGTAATATGTTTTGTCAGTCTGCCTCATAATGCCCGTGTCATGGGTGGCAACAATAACACAGCAGTCCTCTTCATGTGCAAGGCGAACCAGAATATCTATGATCTTTTTACCGGTTTCGCTATCCAGATTTCCTGTAGGTTCATCTGCAATAAGAAGTTTTCTGTTCATTGTAAGTGCCCTGGCTATGCCGACCCTCTGCTGTTCTCCTCCGCTGATCATTGCAGGGAATCTTCTGAAAAGCGGTTCTGAAAGCCCTACCTTCAGAGCCAGTTCCTCTGCTATTGCCTTGGCATCAATTTCCTTCATTTTACATAATTCCATCGGGTACATTATATTTTCCAAAACAGTCAGGAGGGGAAACAATTTAAAATCCTGGTATATGACTGCAGCACAGGATTTTCTGTATTCATTGAGGTCCATTTCTGCAGTTGAACTACCCTTGTACAAGACCTGTCCTTCATCAGGCACATCAAGTCCTGACAACAGCGAAAGAAGCGTACTCTTGCCGCTTCCGGATTTTCCGGCAACTGCATATATCCTGCCCTTTTCAAACTTAACCGATATTCCATCCACTGCCTTGACGGTATTGTACTTGTTGTGATGTGTATAATGTACATTCTTCAGTTCCAAAATTACCATAGCTTCTCCTAATCCTCATACTTTAGTATTGCCGATACCTTTATTCCATTCATTATGCGAACGGATATCATGCTTCCGATGAAATACATTGCAATGAATCCGGCCATCAGGAGGCAATATCTCAGGTTTTCATTAATTCCCATCAGCTTGTTTACAGCAAGACCAACCCCGGAACCAAAAATGCAAAGAAGTGCCTGCTCGTTGAAAAATGCCAGGAAGGCTGTCTTTTTATCTGCACCCAGACCCCTCATTATTGCAAATTCCTTCCTCCTGCTTACCACCATCAGATAAGAAACAATCAATGCAACCAACCCAACGATTGTGTAAAGAAATGGGTAAAGGTAATTTATATATCTGATCTGCTGCTTAAGCATATCCATTGTTGAATTATATTTTATATCCTCCATAACCAGGAATGATCTGTATTTATTGAGCCTTGTTGCTTCTGAGATACCATAATCCGTCAGCCAGGACTTGAATCCATCTATATTTCCTGCTTCAGTAAGTTTGAAATCCACTGCATCAAATGCTATATCCCTCTCACTTACTGCTTCGTCATACAGTGATTCATAGTTATAATATCCATTTATCTGGCAGTAGATATTGCTTCCCTGTGCTTCCTTTACAAAACTTCCGACAACCTTAAGGTCCATATCCCGCCTTTTTCGAGCAGGATAATCCGGTATGTATACCCGGATATGATCTCCGTATTGTATTCCTTCTTCCAGCATCATGGTTTCAGAAATCATACAAAGGTGTGGTTCAATCTCGCGTATGTCTTTATCTCCGCCTATGTATGATGGACCCAGTGCATCCATGGTAAAGAATGTTTCATCATAGCCATCCATGTACCTGACATCAACGACTTTGCTATAGAAGAATTCCGGAGTCGATTCAATCCTGTTTGTATAAACTATGTCAGGCCCCATCCGAAGATGGTCCATGAATGTTTCCCCTGCATACCCCTCCGGTATTTCAAGTGGCTCAAGGTCCGTAGGGATTCCATCCCTTACAGAAATACCATGGTAATAGAAGTCAAGGCTCTTGGAAATCTGAAGATCCTCTATATATCCTGACAGATTTATGTCCCTTACCATGAAGGAATCAACCACTACATTATTGGTCAGCTTACCGTATATATCAGTAAAATGACCCCTGACCACTGTTTCCCGGCCTATTTCCTGCACTTTTTCAGCATAATTGTCAGCAGTACCTGAAAGCTGTCCCATGAACACAATTGATATTGCACAAACCAATGGTACAACCACTGTTCTTGATCCACCTCTTATTACTGATATCAGTGAATATTTCAAACTTGCACCATTGAGTTTTATTATATGCCCTGCCCTGTGTTTCCTTATCTTCTTTCTTTTTTTCTTCTTTGCTTTCAGTGTGCGCGCAACATATATTGAACAACCGGCAACTGCAAGTATCAATACGATTCCGGCAATGGCAAGGAATGACCAATAGACCAGTTCAGGAGAAAACTCAAGGGTTTTTACAATCGACAGGTTCCCGATGCTGTATCTTTTATCAGACAGTTTATACCCCTCTGCCATTTTCTTTACAAGCAGAATTACCTTGTCAGAAAGGAAATAGGCCGCTGCCGAACCTCCCAGAACAGCAACCAGTGAAATCAAGCCCGATGAATATATGAAGTACCTGTAAATCCTTGGTTTTCCTGATCCGAGTTTGATCATTATATCGCTGACATCCCGCTGCCTGTAAATGAATACAAAACCAAACAATGCAAGTACAGCAATGGCTGTCATTATACAGGCTACTGAAACAATTATCGCCAGTCGTTTTATATCCTTGAAAGGCTCTGCGACTTCGGAATATCCCTGGTCATATATTGAAACTCTCATCCTGTCGGGAAGAACCGATTCTATTTCATTGTAGAATTCCTCCGCTGTCCCGTTCTTCAGCACTGCCTGACCCACTGTGTAGCCAATCTGATTGACGGTGAAATCCATTTCACTGTTCTTTGGTATAAAGACATGATGATTCAGATCCCTGTGGTTATTGGTCATTCCTATGATTTCATAGGAATCTTCATAAGTAAACCCATGTTCAACCCAATAGCTCTCATACGGAGCTGTATTGCTTTCCACTGCTATTGAAATATCAATGAAGTCGCCCACATCATATCCTGTGTTCTTTGCAAAGTATTCAGAAACAATACAAACCTTCGAACCATTCTTATATTCGTCCTCGGTGAAACTCCTTCCCCTGGCAACAAACAAATCCTGCTGATTGAAAGGCAGAATTGAATCTATGTCGGAGGTTGCGTTTACCATAATGCTGTTATTGATTACCCTGTATGTATCAGCTATTTTATGATAAATGCTGTCAGGTGGAAGATAATACCCACCGTCCGAAGTCGTGATATCAGTTATCCTTGCGCTTATTCCATTCAGATATCCATACTTCTCTGCAGTGTCATTTTCAAATTCAGACAGTTGGACATACTGGTAGCTGGTTTTTCCGAATACATAGCTGCCATTGATAACATAGTTACGGTCACCATCCCATTCAAAATCGGGATTTTCAACCAGGACAAGCATATCGGTCCAGTCGGTTTCGGAATAGAGTGACTGCTTTACTATCGTACCTATGCCTCCGCGCCTGTAAATATCAAATATATTACCCACAATAAGCACAGCGCCTTTTTTGTATGGTGCCAATATATCAGTTCTTATAAAACCATCAACATAACCCAGTGCTTTTTCAGCACGGTCCCAGAGAATTACATTTTCATTGTTCTCAATTATGGAATAATCAAAGTCATGTACCTTTTTTTGCATGACTTCATCAAGTATCGTTTCGTCGGGATACTCTGTTCCCATATACTCAACCACGGCAATGGTTTTATAGTTTTCATCGCATTCCCGCAGAAAATCATTGACTGAAATCCAGACCCCCAGACTTACCATCAGCATGGATGAAACAGCAAAAATCAACAAAAGAAAAAGTACTGACTTTGCTTTCGACCTCATGATATTTCCAAGGCTCTTCTTAAAAATCATAGATGCACCAAATTTCCCCGTCAAACAAAATTAGTCAATGCAAGCAAAATGCCCAGAAAAATACCCCAGTATGCCTTCCACTTGTCCTTGTGTCTGGTGTTCCTGAAGGTAATAAGCCCGACTGAACTAAAAGCAACAGCAAGGAGCGGCACTATAAAGAACCCTGAAAAGAAAAATGAAAAAATACCAAGAACAAAACCAATCTCACAATAAATGTTGATTTTCTTTATGCTTGTATTTGTTTCTTTTTCCTTATCGTGGTTCTCCATATGCAAAATCCAGGATTTCCTTTCCGGTACCTGCATATACCATTATAACGAAAACAACGGGGTTTTTGTTCCAAAAATAATCCCGTTGTTGATTCCTTGTTATTTCTCAATGAACACAAAGAGCAATCAAAGAAGTTCCAGCAGCCTGTCAATTACATCACAGGGAACATCCTGGTCTTTCTTCAGCTCCATCAATAGTTTTTTAACCGACTCTCCCTGGGGCAGCATGAATCCGGCCTCACGTATAATGTCTTCCGCCATCAGTCTATTTGACATTGTAAGGGCTGAAGCAAGTTGCCTTAGTACGGGATCATCGGTTCCTTCTGAAATGGCAGATGCAATCAAGCTCTGTTCTGATTTGCTTTTCAGCATTTCCATAAGTACCCCAATGGAGGTATCTGATTTGTCCTGTGGTTTCGGGAATTCCTCAGGAACCAGGGATATTGCATGTGAAGGACATGCATCCACACACAACCGGCAGCCGCTTATACATTTACCGGCATCAATCTGACCATCTTCCGTGTCTGTTGCTCCTGAAGGGCAGACATACAGGCACAGGCAGTCCTTGGTACATAATCTAATATTTCTTACAGCATGCATATGTCTACCTCCTCACCTTTGCTATCTTGAATTTTGGAACCTTGCAGACAGGACACACTTCGGGTGGTTCATCCCCAAGGTAAACGAATCCGCATATTTCGCAGACATGTATGTTGGTTGTCTCCAATATACTGTTTCCGCTTTTCAGATATCTTGAGATGATGGAGCTGACTATCTTTGAGACCTTTTCGCTCCATACAAGAGCCCTCATGGCTCCCCTGTCAGATTCTTCAAGAACCTTTTGCTTTGCCTCAGGATATTCATCAATATCTTTCCTGGTCATTTTTTCAAGATCTTCCAGTCCGTGCTTATCAGGTCCCGATGCCTTTTTGCCATAAAACTCTGATAGTTTACCGAATAATTCCGCTTCCTCTTTCTTGTATTGTTTTTCGCACCCCTTTGAAAGATTTGAAAACAATATGCTCAGTTCATTGACACTCAATGCTTCCCTCACTCCATTTTACCTCCCATCCTGTTTTTCTAATATATTTCATCAACGATACTATTGGTCCATTTGCAGTAATCTATCTGCGTTATGTATTGCCTGGCTTTTTCAAGACTCTCCTTCGCCCTCTTTTTATCATTCATCTCTGACAGATATTTGTAATTGCTGAAGTGTGATTTTGCCATTTCATAAAATGAACCGGTTTCCTCTGACAGAGTGACACTTTTCTCGTATTCCGGACCGGCTTGCCCGGGTATGCCAAGTTTCATGAGGATATCTCCTTTTTTCCTGACAGCTTTCGTTAGCTTAACATCCTCACCAGTCCTTGAAGCCGTTTCGATGGCCTTGTCGACTTCTGAAAGAGATTCATCAAATTCACCGTTGTCATAGTGAAAAATGGATTTGTAATAATGGAAATCACCTATTGACGGAATCTCCTCTGATTCCTTGAATATCTCAAAAGACTTGTCAAGAAGTTCCCTGACACCGTCATATTCCTCCATGCTTATTTCAGCTTTGGCAATACCAAGGTAATTCAACCCCATTTCAACTGACATGCTGTATTTCTTAGCAATTTCAAGGGATTGTTCATAAAGCTTCTTTGAACTCATGTAATTCCCGATTTCGTACTCCACATCAGCTTTGTTCGTAAATGCAAGACATGCCTGGTAGAACAACCCAAGCTCCATGCTTCGCCCAATGGCATCATCAAACATGGAGACAGCCTTGCTGAACAGGCCCTTCTCCATATAAAAGATTCCAAGATTGATTTCGGCACTAAGATAGCTCTTTATATTTGATATTTTTTCAGATGCCTCCATTGAATTGCTGAGATAAATGAACGACTTATCGGTTTCACCCGTTGCATGATATATTATGCCGAGATTGATCGATACCTTTGATATGACACCCTGATTATTGCTTCTTTTAGCATAATCCAGGGCTTTTTCAAAATACTCGATGGCCTCACCTGGATTACCGCTGAAGAAATGCTTGATGCCTGCATGGCTCATTGTTTCAGCAAGTGATGAGTAATCCCTTGATTTAAGCAGAATCTTTTCGGATTCCTTTACAAGGTCAATGACACCTGGTTTTCCCATAACGATATATATGGCGCATCTCAGCTGCAGAGCTTTCCCAAAGAGATTGCTGCTTTTACCAAGCATGGGTTCAACCTGGTCAAGTATAGACAGAGCTTCTTCATATCTTGCAGTTTCCTTCATCACCATTGCATTCAGCAACTTGATTCTATTGATGTTTTCCCCCTGAACAGCTATTCTCCCTGCAAGTTCAAGGCTGCTGACTGCCTGTTCATATTCCGAAATATTTATTAGTATTTCAGACTTTGAAATGAATGCATTGACCAGTTCTGTATTCTCCTGCATGTGGTCTGAGACATCTTCCAGTTCAATGTATTTGTCATAATACTCCAGGGCACTTTTATAAATATAGTTGCTCTTCAGCTTATCTGCTGACTTTAGATAATACTTTTTTGCCAGCCTCGGTATTCCGGCATTTAAATAGTGAAATCCAAGTATTTCATAGTAGTTCTCCAGTTCTTTTCTGAACTTGGCTTCAATTCTTTCTGCAATTGCTGAATGATATCTGTGTTTATCTTCATTGAGCAATGTGTCATAGATTACCTTCCTTATTGTATCCTGTGTGAATGAATATATCCTGTCACTTGTTTCTGAAGTCTTCTGCATTGCTGTAAACTCTATGATATTCATTTTCAACGGGAGCCTCATTACTTCATTTTCATCAGGCGCAGAACTCATGGCATCCAGTACCCATGACAGATTGAAGCTGTTACCGGCAACAGATGCTATATTCAGGAACTCCATTGATTCACGGCCAATATCAGATAAGTTTCTCAGAATTGTACTCTTTAGGTTCCTTGGGAGATTATCGAGGGCCTCTTCACTTATGACTGCCTCTCCTCCCTTTATGCTGAAAAGATTCTTCCTGCGGATTGTCTGAACTATCTCATGGATGAACATCGGATTCCCGTCTGTAATTTCAAATATATTTTCAGTGAATCCCGGGTTTATGTTCGGAATGTCAAGCATTATTGAAATGAGACTTTCTGTTTCCCCGGGGCTGAATCTCTTTAGATCAAGTATGTTTTTGAACTCATACATACTATCTTTTATATATTGGGAAATGAAAATGAAGAATCCGGGAAAAGAATCAAGCGCCTGCAGTATTTCCAATGATTCCATATCAGCCAGATGCATGTCATCAACAACAACAACCATGTTCTGCCTCTTGTCCAGATTACTGAAAAAAAGTGATACCTGTGTTTTCATTTCCCTGGTCAGATCACTGTATTCCATTGCATTGATTATTTCAATGAACTCGCCGTCTCTCTCGAGACCCATGACCAGAGCCAGGAAATTATAATTCCTTATGATTGTTTCCTCATTGTAATCCCTCAATATATAATCAAGGAATGATTTCAAACGATTGGTCTTTATTCTTGTTGAGTCATTGGGATCTATGTTCAGTATTCCTGAAATAATTGACGAAATGGTACTGTATGGCCTTTCCCTGAGCACCGTACTGCACCCAATCAATATTTGTTTGATTTCATCTCCCTTTTCGGTAAGGAAGGTCTTGACGAGGGTTGTCTTTCCAAGTCCGGATTCACCAGTTATCACCACATGGTTTACTTGTGATCTTCCGGAATATGCCCTGTTGATGAAGTCAAGCTCCTCCATCCTTGGAACAAGCTGCCCCTCAGCTGTATTTTTTACAGAAAGACTTATGGGAGAATAGCACTCAACTTCATTTTCCTTGTTCTTGACATGGATCCTTTTACCTTCAGAATAGTGAATCAGGTCATTGGTTTCCTCAAATACAGACTCCGAAACCAGTATGTTTCCACGCCCGGCAGCAACCTGGAGTCTCTGTGCGGTATTCACAACATCTCCCATGACCGTATAATCATCATCATAGTAATTGCCTACCCTGCCGGTGACAACCAGTCCATAGTTTATACCTATTGACAATCCTAGTTCAGTGCCAAGTTTTCCGAAATTCTCAGTTGAAAATTCCTCTATTCTTTTCATCATCCTCATGGCGCATTTGACAGCTCTCATAGGGTCATCATTATGGGCATATCTTGCACCGAAAAGAATCATTACACAGTCCCCCATGTATTTGTCTATGGTACCCTCGAGCTCATATACAGGCTTGGTTATATACTGGAAACAGTTGTTGATGATGCTTCGTACTTCCTCCGGGTCGAGTTTTTCCGATATGGCCGTAAACCGCGATATGTCAGCAAAGATAACTGCCACATTCTTTCTGTTTTCCGACAGTTTATCCGCGGTCTCTTCCTCTTCACCTCTTGCATCCAATCCTGTTCCACATGAAAGACAAAATCTGGCTAGCTTAGGGTTGGGATTACCGCATTTGCTGCACTTGAAAGGAAATCCAATGCCGCAGACTTTGCAATTTTCTGCATCAGGGGAATTCAGCTTGTAACCACAGTTGAAACAAATCATAGGATACCTCCCGGGTAAAAGACACTATTGCATCAATTCTTTTCTTATGCTACAATGATAATACAAATTCGACCATTAGCAAAATGTTTTCGGATTTGTACAACTGAATAGATGAAATGATACTAGCAAACTCGTCGAAAGGCGAAGACGCAAAGCCATGGGTCTAACGGTAGTAATACCAATGATTGCCAGGTTGCCAAAACATCATATTATTGTGAATTGGCTCCTGCAATGGGAGCTTTTTTAATAGGAAAAAGAAGGAGGATCAAGAAAATGAAAAAATTTATGCGCAAATGCACAAGGCCTGTAATGGTAATTCTTGTTATCCTTTTGATTTTAACACTCAGTCCAGTAATTGCCAGTGCTAAAACCATGGGAACGGAAGTACCGGAGGCACCTGTTACCTTTGAGGCAACAATCGAGGTAACGAAAGAAGGCGGAACATTTGATGTGGGATTCACCACCATTAAATTCCCGAAGAACTGTCTGGATGATGAGAATCTTCCTCTGGTGGTCGATGTTGAAATCTATGCTGAAGATGGTATAGTCTACATCGAGTTCACTCCGGATGTAGAAGAGTTCAACAAACCTGTGAAGATTACAGCTTCAAAGTACAAAGGGTTTATCTATGACAGGGCAGCCGGAGAAAACATCTATGTAAAAATTCCCAAGCAGAAACTGTGGGTTACCCATTTTTCAAGGTACTGTTTCGTATTTTAGTTGAAACCGGCAGTTGAACTACAAAAGAAATTTTCACAGAATATAATGGACTGAAAACAAAGATAACCGCTCCTCTTAGGGGTGGTTATCTTTCTGCCTTCATTTCCTTTTTATTGATGTACATTTCTGAATCAGCCAGTTTTATCAGTTCCTCTGAAGATTGATTAATGATAGGGTCATACTCTGCGAAACCATGTGCCGCACTCAAAGAAAACTGTTTTCCGGATTTTTCATTGAATACATTGAAATTGTTTTCAATTCTTCTCCAGACAAACTCCGATGTCTTTTTATCAATATTGTATATGAGAAGTATGAACTCATCTCCTCCATATCTGAAAATCGTATCGTTTCCCCTGGCATTGTTCCTTATGATATCACTGATTGATTTAATCATTTCATCGCCGGCCTCATGTCCATATGTATCATTTACAAGTTTCAGCCCGTTGATGTCAATGAAACACACAACCGCTTTCACCCCGTTGAACCGGGCGAATTCAAGCTGTTTTTCCATGAATGCCAATCCCTCCCTGCGGGACATAAGACCTGTCAGGGGGTCTACTGTTGCATATTCCTTGAATTTTTCCTGCTCTTCAAGGATATCCTCACCAATGGATGCCATGGCCTGCTTCATTCCATTGAAGAAGCTGATCAATGTAGTCCTGGTCTGGCTGACATTTCTAAGAAGGCGTTTGTTCAGTTCAATCCTGTCCACCAGAACTGCAAGCTGGGAAGCAAGGGATGTGACTATTTCGATGTCTTCCTCAGTATAATCAACTATGTGTTTGCAAAAGTCCTCCGTTTTCATAAGTTTTATATCAGGAGATTGCTTCTTGTTCAAAATCTGGAGAACTCCGATGACTTCCTTTTTATCGTTCTTCATAGGAACTGTCATCATATTGCATGTGTTATATTTTTTACTGCTTTCATAAAGTTTATTGTTACCAACAGCTTCGCTGCTTACTGAAATCCTTGGTTTTCCCTCTTTGGCAACACGTCCTGTTATGCTGTTCTCATCTATCTCCAGTCGTTCGCCTTTATAATCAAAGTCAATGGAACGATTGGCAACATGCTTTATGACCATGTACTCCCTGCCTTGATATTTTTCCTTTATATATATGCTGCCGCCGTCACTATATGTTAGATTAATGCACTCGTCCAGAATCATCTGAAGAAGCCTGTCAGTGTCATCGGTATTCGAAAAAGCAAGGGCGATTTTGTTGAGCGTCCTTATTCTTTCCTTTAGTTCTCTGTTTTCCTTTTCATAATCAATCATAAGAAGCCTCATAAGTATCAGTTGAACTTCATTTCCATAGAAAAATTATATCATATATGGCAACTACCCATCAGGTCAGCGATTCAACCTGAGTTCAGATATTTTCCATTCTCCCTGCTTTTCCTTTGTGAGCCTTATATAGACATATTCAGTATCCCTGTAACCTATTACTTTTATTCTCCAATAGGCATATCCGTATCCATTCCTGATTGAAAGATTACCTGTTGGCATGAAACCGTATCCCTCTATCCTTCCAACCGCTTCAGTTACCTGGGGATTTCCTTCAATCTCCTCGATGGCAATTCTGTAGGGTTCGCTTGAAAGTATTATCCCTCTTACAAGAAGTATTATTGAAATGGTAAGAAAAACCACCGCAGCTATTACCAGTAAAACCAAAAACGCAATCTTCATATATAAGTCCTTCCGATTCCTTCCGGATATTAACCGGCTGTTTTATGATAATTATACACTTGTGGCATTATACATGCCATTGTTCTATACTGTTATATATCTAAGATGGAGGAGTCAGCAATGAAGGGAAAATCAATCAGTCAGGAAGCTATCGAAGGATTCAGAAGAACAACCGAATCCAATCCGTGTCATGCCATTTTGCAAAAGGCACTTGTCAACAGTGGAATAGAAGCTGTGACAATGAACCAGCAGTCCGAAATAAACATGCAGTATACTTTTTCAACAGAAATAAAGACAGGAGACATTACCCATCAGAAATCCAGCGGAAGATGCTGGATGTTTGCAGGAATGAATGTCCTTAGAAAACAGATAATGGACAAATGCAACCTTAAGACATTTGAGCTTTCCCAAAATTATCTGCTCTTTTATGATAAGCTTGAAAAAGCAAACTATTTCTATGAAAACATCCTGGATACACTCGATATGGATACGGATTCGAGGCTGATCGCCTGGCTTTTATCAGCACCTTTGCAGGACGGCGGACAGTGGGATATGCTTGTCAACATAATCAATAAGTATGGGGTTGTCCCAAAATGGCTGATGCCGGAGACTTTCCACAGCAGTAATACAGGTAAGATGGTGCAGCTTCTTACAAGAAAGCTCCGAAAGGACGCTGCCTATATGAGAAGGGAATACAGGAACGGGAAATCAACGGATGTTCTACGGGACGAAAAGACAGCAATGATGCAGGATATATATACAGTGCTTTGCCGGTGTCTAGGAACACCTCCTTCAATGTTTGATTTTGAGTATACCGACAAGGACGATAAATTCACAAGGGTTGAAGGCCTTACACCAAAGTCATTCTATGACAGGTATGTCAGTACCGACCTTTCGGAATATGTAAGTTTGATAAATGCTCCAACTGCAGACAAACCTTATGGCCGCACCTATACTGTTTCGAGGCTTGGGAATGTATACGGTGGAAATGATGTACTGTATCTTAATGTCCCTATACAAGACCTGAAGACTGCAGCAGTATCCCAGCTTAAGGACGGTGAACTTGTATGGTTTGGCTGTGATGTGGGGAAAATGCTGAATCGTAATCTCGGGATTATGGACACATTAATGTATGACTACGAAGGTGCATTGGGAACGAGTGTAGAACTCACCAAAGCTGAACAACTCGATTACGGTGATTCATTGATGACCCATGCCATGGTATTCACGGCAGTAAACGAAGTCAACGGGCGCACAGTAAGATGGAAGGTCGAAAACAGCTGGGGAGATAAATCCGGCAAGGACGGCTGGTTCATAATGTCAGATGAGTGGTTCGATAAATTCATGTACCAGGTTGTTGT
>DAINQB010000008.1:47071-49549 GCA_036743175.1 Bacillota bacterium
TCATATGCACTATTCGTCGTTTCTTTTTATATGTGGGATTTGTAAAAGAAGGATGTTAATGGGAATCAGCATCAGGGCACTGAGTCCAAGGAAAAGTGTACCGTTTTTTTCAAATGTATAGGATATTGCTACAAGGATCAGAGCGGCAGCTATATTGAATATCTGTATGAATCTTACATATGTCTTTGTCAGTTTGATGGTGTTATTGCAATGAGGGCACTTCTTTCCGTATCTGTTGTCGGTCAGCTGCCATTTCTTCCAGTTTGATATTCGTTCACCGCAATAGGGGCAATTGTTTTTATCCATGTAATACATCCTCATTTCGTGATGTCAATTATATACCCGATTGAATATAAGTACAAAAAAACCGGGCCATGCATAAATTTCAATGACCCGGCATTGATATAATATTTTTATAATCCCAGTCTGTCCCCGTAGTTTTCAATTACGTAATCAAGGTCCTTGTCTCCTCTGCCTGAACAGTTTACAAGTATTGACCCTGTTCCCATTTCCTTTGCCAGCTTCATTGCATATGCTACCGCATGGGCACTTTCAAGGGCAGGTATTATTCCCTCTAGCCTTGATAATTTTGAGAAGGCATCAATCGCCTCATCATCAGAAGCCGTCTTGTACTCCACCCTTCCCACTGACTTTAAAAAGGCGTGTTCCGGACCAACGGAAGGATAGTCGAGTCCGCTGGCTATTGAATACACCGGTGCCGGGTCCCCTTTGTCGTCCTTTAGCATGATTGAATTGAATCCATGCATGACACCTTCGGAACCGTATGTAAGGCTTGCAGCATGTTCTCCCAGTTTTGTGCCAACCCCAAGAGGTTCAACTCCATAAAGTTTGACCGGGTCATTAAGGAAAGCAGTCATTATACCGGCTGCATTTGATCCGCCTCCGACACAGGCAACAATTGCATCCGGAAGCTCCCCTGTCATGTCGTAGAACTGTTCCCTGGCTTCAATTCCTACGACTGACTGGAAATCCCTGACCATCATTGGGAAAGGATGCGGTCCAACCACTGAACCGATACAGTATATGGTGTCTTCATATTCATTCATGTAAGCTTCAAACGCGGCATCCACTGCTTCCTTCAGGGTCTTCAGACCATGTGAAACAGGCACCACCCTTGTTCCAAGCAGTCTCATCCTTGCAACGTTTGGAGCCTGCTTTGCAATGTCGACTTCACCCATATATATATCACATTCCAATCCAAAATAAGCTGCAGCAGTTGCCAGTGCAACTCCATGCTGACCTGCTCCTGTTTCAGCAATTATTTTTTTCTTGCCGAGATATTTCGTCAAAAGCCCTTCACCCATGCAATGGTTCAGCTTATGGGCTCCCGTATGGTTGAGATCTTCCCTTTTCAGATAAATCTGACAGTTTCCAATTGTGTTTGATAATCTCTCACAATGACATACCGGTGTCGGTCTTCCCTGGAATTCCTTCCTGATTCTTCTAAGCTCACTGATGAATTTTGAACTTTTGCAAATCGCATGGTATGCGGTTGAAATTTTTTCAAACTCAGCTACCAATTGCGGAGGAATATATGCTCCTCCATAAGTTCCGAAATACCCATCCTTTGACGGATGATTCTTTGTGTAAACAGCAAAATCCACATTCTTTTCCAACATTTTCTTCTCCTCCTAAGCTATGCTCATCTCCGGTTATACCGGTTTTTCCAGGATATAAAAAACTCCTGTCCCTATATATAGGACAAGAGTATTACCTGCGGTGCCACCTAACTTGATCGCTTTGAAACGATCCACTTATTTCCATACTTCATATGGTAATCGTTGTAACGGGTGATCTCCCGTCGGATACTACTGCCTTTTCAGGTTTCGGTCCGCACTCACGGGTCCATTCAATCCAACTTCACCTGCCGTATTCACAGCATCTCCGGCTCTCTTTGAGGTGGATGAGGAATCTACTAATCCCGGTCATTGCTTTAACTGCTTATTAGAATATATTCAATTTATAACCTTGTCAATGGTAAATCAGTCCCATCTTTCAAGGACTTTGTTCTTTTTTTCTTCCAGCACTTTTTCCTTAAGTGCCTTGACACGTTCCCGGTGATCTTCTGATTCCATATGAATCTGCCTTATAAAATCGTTGACTATTTCATTCTTACCGGTGAAAATCCTGTGATATTCAGATTCAATGAGTGAGTTTTCAATATCGTATGAAAGGGACAGGACTTTCAGCAAATCGATTTTACCTTCCCTCACCCTGTCTGTTATTTCCTTTGCATATTCAATGGATATTTCAATTGGCCTGACTGCAAAGGCGTTTTCATTCAATTCTGCTTCCTCTGCCAATGCTGCATCAGTCAGTCTTCTGATATTGTCAGCATGGATAATTTCCTCATCCGCAAGTTCTGACCAGAAATCACTGTGCTCTTTAAACCTTCCGGCACACTCCCTGTAAAGGTCGGAAGCCGCCAACTCATATTCAATCAATAATTCAACTACT
>DAINQB010000008.1:49649-58424 GCA_036743175.1 Bacillota bacterium
GGAATATTTTCCGCCAACACCTACGACCATGTGTTTGACTTTTCAAAAGACGAAACATTCAGTATTTCAACAACCGGTGGTTCCACTGACTTATATATTATCCCAGGGCCTTCCTTCAAGGATATATTGTCATCCTACACTGCTCTTACAGGTCGCCCGGTAATGATTCCGAAATGGTCATTTGGTCTTTGTTATGCAGCAAGGCTCTTTGAAAGCCAGGAAGGACTCCTGGAAATCGCACGCAGGTTCAGACAGGAAGGTATTCCCTGTGACATGATTGGTGTGGAGCCAGGATGGGAGGAGCACTATTATCAGATGAAATGGGAATGGAGCAAGGAGCTTTTCCCCGAACCCAAAAAAATGCTGGATGAACTGCATGAACTTGGATACGCCTTCGAGCTTTGGGACTCTGGGGATGCCCCTGCAGAGGGTTTCACTGAAGAGGCTGTCAGGGAAAAATGGTTTTCCCGGCGAATTGATTCAAGTATTTCAACCGGTGTTGATTTTTTCAAACAGGATGACCCGTATCCACGTTGTATAACAACTGAAGAAATGGTTACAAACCCTGATATTTCAGAGCATATAACTGACAGGGAAACAATAAACCTGGCCAATACCCTCTATTCCGAAACTGTATTCAATGAAATACGCCATCTTACCGGAAAAAGAACAATGATAATCTTCCATGCTTATGCATCCTCTTTTTCCTCCCATAGATATCCCGTGGTCTGGGCAGGAGACTTCAAGCTTGGAAACGGAGCAATAAATGCCAGTCTGTCGGGACACTCCATGGTCACCCAGGACATGAGGAGTGAAGTGCCTGACGGCATTCATTTTGGATTTCTTATGCCATATACATTCATGGACAGCTGGGCCTATTATCTTGAACCCTGGCTGTTCTCAGAACATATAAGGGATATGATCAAGTTCTATTCCAGGCTTCGTTCATCACTGTTTCCATATCTTTACTCAACCTTACGAACAGCCCATGAAACCGGGATTCCAATGCTAAGACCTATGGTACTGGAGTTCCAGAATGACCCCGTTGCCGCATCCATCCATGACCAGTTCATGCTTGGAGATTGCTTTATGGTATGTTCAGCAGTCAAGAGAGCAACACCGGTGTACCTCCCATGTGGAAAATGGGTGAACTATTGGACTGGGGAAGTCATTGAAAGCAAAGGAGAATACATAGCGGCTGACTGGCCTCATTACACAGGTGGCGCATTGTATGTGAAGAATGGTTCCATAATTCCAGTATGTCCTGCCCATGATTCCATTTCATCATATAGGAATGACTTCGTAATTGTTGAAGTCTTTCCCGATGGCTTGTCCGAATTCTTAATTTATGAGGATGACGGAATATCATATGACTATGAAAAGGGTCAATATGCAAAGACCGAAATTACCTGCCGTCAGACCGGAACTATAACCAATGTGGAAATAGGCAAAACAATAGGGTCATACACGGACATGCCTGCTGACAGGAAATATCTGATCAGGCTGCATTGCTGTGAAAATCCATCAAAGGTTGTGCTGGATGGTGAAACTCACACATGTATGGACTCCGTTGACACCCTTCTTTATACTGAATCAGCCGGGTGGACATATGACAAAGACAGTAAATTACTTTATATAAAACCCGATGAAAATTGGAAGATAGTAGAGAAAATGGAAGACCTCCGGAGCTTTTATGGTTGTCATGTCCAGGGCACTGTCAACCGGCATGAATCAGTCCTGGTTGAAGTTCATTCTTCCAATTGCACCGTTAAAGATGAAGCATGTGTCAATGCGGAATTACAGGACATCCCGAATTCAGCACGTTTCAATGCTGTCATCAATCCCCCTGAGAGAGTACGCCTTAACCATGGCGACAACTGGCTTCCCTATTATGTCTACATTGGGTTTGAAATCACTGACGGCAGTGGAACCAGGGTAAATACCGACACTGCTGTCAACCTTGATATACTGACCTCAGAAGGAAATCATTTGACCCGCTCATTGCAGTCATTTCATGGAGCAGGTGATTTCGGACGCATAGACCTGGCACCTCCCGGAGTGGCAGTAAAAGCCAGAATACGCTTGTCTGCAGCCGGTATTGCTCCATTTGAAGTGGAATATTGTCCTTAACAGTGACTAGATTTATGTAATAATTAAATTATTTTATGTTTTATTTTAATTTTTTATTGACATTCGTTTCTTTACCCAGTAATATATGTCCATACTTAACTTGGAGGAACAAATATGGAAATGCAGGAGAAAAAACTAAAACTATTCAACTTTTATAAGAACATAGCAAAGATTCTTTTCATTCTCTCAATCGTGGGGGGAGTCTTGCTGATTATTGCTTCAGTAATAATTCAGCTGTTGCTGATGTTCATGGGCCCTGAGATCATGGAAAGCATCCAAAGCTTTGTTGCAAGCCTGGGATTTGAATATACCTTGCCGGCAAACTTAAAACCCCATCTTCTTGTCCTTGTACTTGAACTGAGCGGCATAGCCAGTATTGCACTGACGGCATTTATATTGCAGTCAATCTCTAGGATATTCGGCAATATAGTAGAGGCAAAAACCCCCTTCTCCCCGGCAAATATCCGGAAAGTCAGGGGAATAGGTATCGCACTGTTTGTCTATACCGGTGTACAGTTTGTGCTGCACACCTTGATATCGGCACAGGTAGGCATGATGATTGACCGCTCCGTTCGGATCTTCGATAATGTTTCAATCAACTGGACAATGATCGGTTTTGGGTTCCTTATCCTTGCCCTTGCTGAAATCTTCGAATTCGGGTCTTCACTTCAGCAAGACAACGAATCGATTGTGTAGGTGTTGAAATGGCTATAATTGTTAGACTCGATAAAATGATGGCTGACAGGAAAATTTCACTGAATGAGTTATCTGAGAAAATAGGATTATCAACAGTCAATCTTTCTCTTTTGAAGAATGACAAGGTCAAGGGAGTCAGATTCAATACTCTGGAGGCAATCTGCAGGGTGCTGGATTGTCAGCCAGGCGATATCCTTGAATACAAGGCTGACGAATGACATGAAGCATTGTTAATACACAGGAGGGACCAGCAAAACCTATGGATACTTTGTTGGTTCCTTTTCTTTATTTTCCTGATAAACATGTCATTTTTCAATCCCTGTTCCTGACACATTCATGACATATTCAACGGGTATCATTGCCACATAAACGAAAGGATGATGAAAAATGAAAAATAAATTTTTTATACTTATAACACTTATATTGGCAGTAGGACTTCTGGCTTCATGCCAGACGGCAGGAACCCTTGAACCCTCCACGCAGCCTTCAGTCGAACAGGCCGAACCTGCAGAAGTTGAAACGGATGCGGATGCAGACACTGGATTTGGTTCAGCCGGAGCCTTCGAAGATGAAGATGCCGGGATTGCACAGATGCTTGTATATGCCATACAGGATGAATATGTGGCAAGGGCTGAATACGAATACCTGATTGAAGAACTGAATGCCGGGGCCCCATTTACAAACATTATAAAAGCCGAGGAAACCCATATTGCAATGCTTGTTCCTTTGTTTGAGACATACGGGCTTACGGTCCCTGAGGATACTTCAGCAGAACATCTGATTCCTGCAGTTAGTATAACCGAAGCACTTGAAACCGGTGTCCTGGCAGAAATCAACAACATAGCGATGTATGAACAATTCCTTGAACAGGACCTTCCCGATGATATACGTGATGCATTCACAGCATTAAGGGATGCCTCAGTTAACCATTTGGATGCATTCCAGAGAAAACTTGACAGAAACTAAAAACTTTTTCATATTTCCCCCTTGGGAACCGGCAAATCAGCAATTTGCCGGTTCTCTATTTTTAAGGAGTATTTGACATTATCCTATGGTAGAATTATGTTGATAATATTGTAAAAATCTGGTTCAGGAGATTGTATTTTGCATATTTTCAACTACATAATGATTTCAATGGCACTTGTCCTGGGCTTTTTGATTTTCTACAGGTTCCCCGTGATAAGTTCATCAGGTTCTTTGGGGAAGACTCCCCTGGTTTCGGTTATAATACCCGCCAGAAATGAAGAACACAACCTGCCTCTCATTCTGGGTGATCTGGCCGTACAAACCTATGCAAACCTGGAAGTAATATGTGTCGATGATGGCTCCGTTGACCAAACTGCCGGGATCATCAGGAACAGTCCTGCAAGATATATCAATGTTGCCGAACTTCCATCGGGCTGGCGGGGCAAGACCTGGGCCTGCCAAAAAGGCGCTGAAGCGGCAACCGGCGATTATTTTCTGTTCATTGATGCAGATGTCCGTCTGCATGAAAATGCCGTGGCTGCCCTGATGAGCCGTCGGGAAACAGACACTCCCATATCGGTCCAGCCCTATCATTCAATGAACAAAATCTATGAAAACATGTCCATGTTCTTCAACATGATACAAACCGGTGCAACAAAACTGTTGTTTCCTTTCAATGTGTCTACGGACGGTCTCTTCGGACCGGTTGTTATGATACCACGCAGGCTTTTTGAGAAATTCAATGGATATGAACCGGTCAGCGACAAATGTGTCGAGGATTATTGTCTTGGTAAGTTCTATGAATCAAAGGGCATTGCAACCAGACTGTACCTTGGAGGCGGGCTTTTTTCCTTCAGGATGTACTCTGAAGGTCCGAAGCAGCTTGTTGAAGGCTGGACCAAGAACTTTTCAACAGGAGCAGGAATAACAAGCAGACTTATGCTGCTTCTGTCCATAATCTGGATTACAGGCATTACCGTTCTTCCGGTGGAACTGTATATTGCATTATCAAGAGGATGGACATTGACCGCAGTAATACTGGCTCTTGCATATATCCTTGTGTTTTTATCGCTGCTCCGTACATCGGGAAAACTTGGTTCCTTCCCATTGCTATCATCACTGTTTTATCCTTTGCCGCTTCTTGCATTTCACCTCATATTCATATACTCCCTGGTCTCCACCAAGGTGTTTAAAAGTACAACATGGAAAGGAAGGAGGATGCAGGTATAATGCAGATATTATTCCCTCCCGACTGGCTTGCAATACTATCGTATATAATTCTGTGGCCTGCATATCAGGTTTCAATTTCTGCCCTTGGTAACCACATCAGGGATGAAAGATTCCGGCTGGATTCGTTCTGGTTCAGAGGATGGAAATTTGAAGACGGCGGTAAGTTCTACAAAAAATTCTTCAGAATACACAAATGGAAGAGGCTGCTTCCTGACGGAGCAAAGATGTTTGACACCGGTTTTCCAAAGGGTGAACTCAACGGCACTGAAAAGGAGTACCTTGAGGCTTTTATAAAGGAAACATGCCGGGCCGAAGCATCACACTGGATACAGATACTTCCCTTCTGGGTATTCGGTCTTTGGTCTCCTCCCTTTGTCATTATAGTCATGCTGGTATATGCCCTTGTTCTGAACATGCCGTGCATCATCGCACAAAGATACAACAGACCAAGGCTGATAAGATTATATGAAAGAAAATACGGAGGTAGTGATGTCGGAATCAAATAGTGATGAAAGACTTGAACTGACAAAGGAAAATGTTCTTTTTCTATGGTCAAAGACCTATAACACCGATGGCAAACCTGACTGGTCCCACATATTCAGGTATTACAGCGATGATATTGTATTCCAGGACTCAATACAAAGAATAGAAGGTATCGATGGTTTCATGGCATTATGCAAGCGTCTTACTGACAGATGCAAGGAACTCAGAATGGACATTTCATCCATTTTAAAGGAAGACAATGTAATAATGATGGACTGGACGATGACCATGATGTTCAAAAAATACCCGAGCACACCTATCTACGGAAGCACAAAACTGGTTTTGAATGATGAGGGTAAAATAGCCATGCAAAGGGATTACTATGACCTATGGGGAGATATATTCAATGGAATCCCATGGTTCAAAAAACCCTACAGAAAATTCATGGGTAAAAAATTCGGATGAACTAAGAAAATCATTGATATTCCCTGTTTATTCTCCGTCAGCCTTGATATCTCCCCGTTCCTTCAGCTCTTCCAGAATCTGACTGAACATTTTCTGGTCAATCTTATACTTTGCCCTGTAGATTATATATCCTGCAAGTATGAACAGGAGCGGTAAGACGAACATCGCCATTTTTAGTGTAAGCAATCCGCCTGCCGTTACATCAGCTGCTGTTTCTGCTTCATTGATGCCTGATATAATGATTGTTGCGCCTACGATACCACTCGCGATGGCACCTCCCATTTTATTTATGAATGGCTGGAGGGCAAATGTAACGCTTTCATTTCTTCTTCCCAGCTTCCACTGTCCGTATTCAACGGTATCGGCAAGGAACATCAGCATAAGAAGCTGTATGAATGCCTGTCCGAGGAATAGGAGCAGTCCGGCTATTCCAATGAATATCATGTTCATTGGTGAAAAGAAGAATACACCATATCCTGCAAACACGAAGATTGTTGCGCCTGTATATAGCTTCTTCCTGTTGAATTTTTTGCTGAAAAGAGGGAATACGGCAAGTGCGGTGATCTGGGCGACTCCCAGGATAACGGCAAAGATTGAATACATTCCCTCGTCACCGAAAGCGTATTTGAAATAGTACAATCCAAAGCCGGTTGTGGTTACATAGCCTATCATGAAAAGTGCCATGGCAATTGCAGTATATAAAAGCTGGTCATTTTTGAAGATTGCCCTGACCATTCCCCTGAGGGTTGTTTTTTCCTCAACCTTGAACTGGTCTTTTTTCTCCTTTACTCCAAAGACCGTTATGCTCTGTCCTATCCACATTACTGCAACGACTACAAGAGTGAATATGAAATATGCGGTTTTCATGCTACCTGTTGCATCTCCTATTGCCGTCGTAAGCGGTACTATTCCCGCTACAACCATGAACAATCCTATGTTTGCACATATCCTTGCAAATGCTCCGATTCTTTCACGTTCCTTCTGATCCGTTGAAAGTGACGGAAGCATGGACCAGTAGGATATATCGTTGGCAGTGAAGCTGATTCCCCACATTACATACAGGAATGCAAAAAGCAGAATGAAGGCAGTTCCGTTCAACTGGAAATCCGTGAACAGCAGTATTGTGAATATACCTGAAGCAAATGCACCTATGGTTATCCATGGTTTGAACTTCCCGAACCTGGATCTTGTGTTATCCACAATTACACCCATGATCGGGTCATTGAGGGCATCGAAGATCCTTGCACCCATTATGATTGCCGTCACCCACCAAAGCACAGAGTTTGACAGATTTACAATGTCAGACAGGTAAAAAATCAGGTACATGCTTATAAGGGAATAAAGCATGTCCCTTCCAATGGTTCCAAGACCGAAGGTATAACGGTTCCTGTTGCTGTTCATATGCGCCTCCAAGAATAAACTTGCTCAATTACGTAAATTTTATATCAATTCTTCACCAACGACAACTGCCTCAAATGGTCTCATTGTACCTTCGAAAATTTCGTCGCCATAATTGGATAGAATAACACGGCCTTTCAACGATACAGTGTGGAATTTGTCCGATAGATTCACTGCTATGGTGATTATCTTTTCATCCAGTTTTCTTTCGTACACAAATACATCCCTTTGTATTTCAATTTCCCTGAATGACCCCTTTAAAAGCACATCCGAAATTTCCCGGAGCCTTATGAGCTTCTTATAGTAATTTAGTATTGAATCTTCTTCATCAAGCTGGTTGGCTGCATTTATTTCCCTATGGTTTTTATTAATTGCAAGCCATGGGTTTCCTTCGGTAAACCCGGCACCTGTCTGCGGCACCCATTGCATTGGTGTCCTTGCGTGGTCACGGCATCCCCTCATCAGCATCTTTTTTCGATACCATGCAGGAATATGAAGCTTCTTTGCCATTTCAATCAGATTATGTGACTCTATGTCCCTGATATCCTCAAGCCCCTTGAATGGATAATTGGTCATTCCGATTTCCTGCCCCTGGTAGATATAGGGAGTGCCTCTCAGTGTCAAAAGTAATGTGGCAAGTGCCTTTGCAGATTTTATATGATACTGACCATCATCTCCGAAACGGGAAACACTTCTCGGTTGGTCATGGTTTTCAAGATAATTTGCATTCCATTCCAGCTCCCGCTGCCATCCGGCTATTGTTCTGAAAAACCTCGCAGGTTTGAATTTCCTTGGAAACCATTTGATGAACCATTGATCCGTTTCCATATGTTCAAAGGAAAATATCATATCAAGCTCACCGCGTTCTTCATCGCACAGGTCATGGGCAGTCTCAATTGTAACGAATACGGTTTCTCCGACGGTAAAACAATCGAAGTCAGACAGGACTTCATTCTTCAATTGTTTTAGTATCCTGTGGTTTCCTTCCTGCGACAGGTAATGCTCCATACCGGTAAGGGCCAGTCTTTTTCTGCCGTCATCGAGGGATGACTTCCATATTATATTGATGACATCACATCGAAATCCCGCTATTCCTTTTTCCAGCCAGAATCTCATGATATCCTTTATCTCCTCAAGCACGGCTGGATTGTGATAATTCAGGTCCGGCTGTCCCTTGGCAAACAAATGAAGGTAATACTCACCGCTCTTTTCATCATATTCCCATGCATCCTCTGCAAAGAAGCTTGTCCAGTTGTTGGGAGCTTTTTCACCCTCGCCGGGCCGCCAGAAATAATAGTCCCTGTACGGGCTGTCCTTTTCGCGGCTTTTTATAAACCATTCGTGTTGTGATGATGTGTGGTTGATAACGAGGTCCATGATTATCCTTATGTCCCTCTTCCCTGCCTC
>DAINQB010000008.1:58524-59829 GCA_036743175.1 Bacillota bacterium
ACTCTGTCCTGCCACCATCTGGTCATTTTGTCACCTCAGCATTTGAATTAATTATACGTGAAAACAGTGCCGTGATACAATATATCCCATGAAAGACATAAGACTTCGCTATTTCAGGATTGCTCTTTTTTCAGTGTTCTTTGCACTGACGGTATACTATATTGCACTCCCCTTCTTCAGCCCTTCGGAGCTTCATCTGGATATCAGGCTGCCGCTATGGGTTTTCTATACAATCCAAACCAATTTTTTTGTATGTATATGGTACGGGTTTATTCTGTTCAGTCTCATTTCGAGGAATGAAAAGCTGTTGAGTCAGTTGGTATCCATGTCTTTAACCGTATATATTCTTTTAACAGGAATTGTTTACTGGGCTGTACTCGTTCCAATGCTTGGGGCTGCACCTGCATTGTTCCTGTTCAGAAACATATGGACCCATGCCATCACACCTTTGTTCACACTATATTGTTTCCTTGTATTTTCCGACAAAGGGAAAATCAATGCAAAGCGGGTTCCTCTTATTCTTCTGTATCCGTTCCTTTATCTCTTGTTTTCATACCTGTATGTATTTCCGCTATATGGCAGATATCCCTACCCTTTCCTCAATCCCGATATAATGGGGGGAGTTCTTCCGGTTGTTCTGTCGATTACCGGGATGGTTGCCATATTCATGGCCATTGCATACTTTCTTCGCTTCCTTCATAACAAAAACTGACATGTCATATTATTTGTTTGTACATAATTTTTTATTGTGCTAAACTTTTCTGGAATTGAAATTTAGGGAATTTTTATGAGAGAACGCGACTTACTTACAGGCAGCATACCAAAACATCTGATCCGACTTGCTCTTCCGTCAATCGGCGGTATGTTCTCATTTGTCATATTCAACCTCACTGATACATATTTCGTTTCGCAGCTGGGCACAAATGCCCTCGCAGCAATGGGATTCACCTTTCCAGTGGTTTTGATTGTTGGCGCTGTCTCCAACGGTATAAGCATGGGAGCCGCCTCCCTTCTTTCAAGGGCAAAAGGTGCAGGAGACCATCACAAAATGGAAAGAATTGCAACGGACGGTATTCTCCTTTCCCTGGTCTTTGTTGTTCTCGTAAGCATTGTCGGCCTCTATACCATGGATCCGGTTTTCAAGCTTCTAGGTGCAGAACCAGATATAATACCCTTGATAAAACAATACATGTCAATCTGGTACGGCTTTGTATTTGTATTTGTAATGCCGCCTGTTACAGATTCCTGTATGCGGGCAAGCGGTGACATGCTGAGACCGTTCATCGTAATGCTCATCTGCGCGGT
>DAINQB010000009.1:0-2788 GCA_036743175.1 Bacillota bacterium
CCTGTGAGATTATATGGCTGCCGTCACTCAGACTGCCTCTTCGGGCTTTAATACCCAGTGCAGCACACAGAAGAACAAGAACAGAACTATAAGTGCCGCAAGCACCTGAACCCAGATAATTGAAGAACTCAACGAGGCTGATCCCGGTCATCGGCCTTTTGAAGATGTGGTTGTAAGTTCTGCCGCATGATACATTTTTTCTTACAAAGTCCCATATCCTGAGGAGCTTTTCATAATCATCATCTTTTTCGGCATCTATTCCAATATCCTTCAGGATTCCTTCAATGGACCACCAGGATTTTCCATTTATTGCTATATCATCAATTGTCAGTCTGTCGCTTCCGGTATTTTCGAGGCTGAAGAAAACATTGTTCTGGAACAGAGATATATCCTGCTGACCGGACCTTTCAGTGTTTTCATAATCAATTGAAGTATCTGTTTTTACTTTATGAGTCACTTCATAAGAATCGGAGAAAGCATGTGTGAATTTCCTTTCGACTACGGGAAGCCAGTATAATGCATCATTTATTCTCCGGCTTTCGGACTCTTTGAAAATAGACTCATCTATTTTCCATCCGGGATTGTTGTTTGCTGAAATATGAATGAATCCGTCATTCTTAAGTATGCATATATCCCCTTTTAAAGGCTCAGGTGCAAGGTAATAAATGAATCCATGAAGATGAGAATCCTTTTTTACTTCTGCCAGACATGTGATACATTTACCTGTCTGCGAACCTGCCGGAGTGGAAATTATTTCAAAAACATCATCCATGGAAAGATTATACTCCATGCCAATGACACATTACAAAACAAACAATGGATTGATGAGAAACACTTCCCTTGGTTCTTTGACAGCATTCGGGTGATATTCTACAATACAGTTACGAAGTCCCGGAATGTCCACTTTCTGATTGACGCGGGGGAAATACTACATGGATGTCCTGATTAAAGAACGGCTCGGGTTGAAATGGATGCTTCAGCCAATGTGTATCGATACAGTGATTCCGCATGGTCAAAATCCTGACGAAATTTCTGTATATATTGATGGCAAGGAAGTTCCCTCAGATATATTTGCGTATAATGAAAAGACATATGCATCCTTTGCAATGGCGCTGGAACCATTTTCTGATGCTGTTATATCCACAGGGCCAAGAAGAAAATCCCGGAGTTTCATTTCATTTGTTAAAAATGCAGATTCATATTCAATTCAATGGATGGGAAGAAATATACTCGTTCCGGTGACAGGTTTGTACGAAAATGACAAGGTGCCTGCATTTCTGCTGTCAATGGAATCAGGGGGAGAAGAATATATAGAGGATGGATGGTTCCTCCATGATATGGATGAGCCTGTAAGGATTGATACGGATATTGTTCTTTCTGGCTTACAGTATTTCATTGCAAGAATCAATTACAGCAGTGAAAAAAGATTGCTTTATAGTGTGCAGATTTCAATAAACGGACAGTTCCCGGAAATAAATGTACATGAAAACATGAAAACATCAGAAACAACAGGCACCGGACTGGTATTCTCCCATGAATATGAAAATGCCCGTGCAAAACTGCATACACCTAAACTCAGGAACCACAGGAAGGATTTCTGGGAAAGGGTGGAATTTTCACCAGCTGACCAGGAGAATACAGACATCGGGCTGCAGCCCTTTTATGCATGGGCTGTCAATTCCGGTTCTTATCTTTCACTCTCCAACGGCAGGGAATTGCTTAACATTGTTCCCGTGAATGCTGCGGGCTGGCGAAGGGGCCGGAAGATGGATCTTAAGGTTCATCTTACGGGAAGTCGTGCCGCTCTTGAAACAAAGGGAGTCAATTGTGAAGGGCGGTGGTTGATATCTGTCATTGGCAAAGAGGAGGATTATCAGGAAATAGAACCGGTTTCATTTACCAGTGGCTATAATAATTATTACTATCAGATTGATAAAAGGCTGGACGGAACATATTATGCTGAAAGACTCATTGCCATGGGCAGCAGTCAGAATATTGAAAAACTTTTGACTGATCTCAGATTGGATTGTAATGATGACAATGTATCTTCCGGTGTTCTTTTGAACCGCAGTGAAATGGCATTGCTTCCAGGGAAGTACAGTAATGACAGCTTCATCCAGGGAGTAGCAGATGCCCATGCCAAATCCATCCTTGGGACGGATCTGGCCGGAGAATACCTTCTCAGCAATGATGAATCCACAGCAGTAAAGCTTGCCCATGACATCAGGAACTGGTTCAAAACCCGTATAGGAATGTTCCATAATCTTGGTTATTCATCAGTCCATCTTGAATGTATCGCCCTTTCGCGGCCTCTTCGTGATGTTGCCATTGACCTTGACATCATTGGTCCTATCATTGACCCGGATGACAGAAAGTGGCTGTATGATGCCCTGGCTTACCTGACAGGAATAACAGGTGACAGGGACTACTGGCCGGATGATGAAAATGGATTTGACATGGGAAACAGGAATTTTCACAGTGACATGTATGCCTGCCTCGGTGTTTGTGCATGTGTTCTGAACGGACATAAAAAATCAAGGGAATGGATTGATTATGCAGAAGACGAATTTGAAAAAGAGCTAGAATCAAGCATTTATCCCGGAGGGGCCTGGGCAGAGGCACCAACCTACCAGCTTGCTTCCCTCAGTCACCTTCTGGTACTTGCAGCAGCTTTGAAAAACACTGGACACAGGGATTTCTTCAAGGAACCAAAGTTAAGGGAAACAATGCTTTTTCTAAGCAGCATCCAGACCCCTCAGGATCCAAGATGCGGTTATGCCATGATTCC
>DAINQB010000009.1:2888-4338 GCA_036743175.1 Bacillota bacterium
TCCTTCTGGCACAACAGAATTTCCATTGACCATAAAAGTGACTGGTGCAGGGGCAATGTAACGGAATTGGTGTCAAATGATGAATATGACTATATGAAGATGAATGTAATCATAGACAAGGTCCAGGAATGGCCGGAATATCCTGACAGGGATCCCGGGTTCAGCTTCAGACAGCTTCGTGATCCTTATTCAATTTCACCCCATTCATGGACCAGGGAACTTGTATACCTTAAACAAATTGATTCATTGCTTTTAATGGATGACGTTGAAGGCAGTCTTCCATATGACTGGAATCTCCACATTCTTTCAGATGATTATGAAATAAATGATGACAGTATCAGCTTCCTTTGTCTGGGAAACACAAGACTTGATGTCAGGGTTTTCGGAAAAAGAATAAATGACAAGGATGTATCACAATGGGAACACAGAGGACTTGATGAAACCCGCATACCTTTGGCCTGGCGTGATTATTCATGGATGTGGGACAGGGAAATAACAGCCATGGGTGAGAGGACGAATATACTGAGAATCAGGGCCGAACCATCGACAGGGATAATCGCCCTGTTGTCAGCCGGAAAGGGGACTCCTGCATCTTATACCATAAGTACTGAGGAAGGCGGGAGAGTCATCAGTATTGAAGAAGCATCGGGCAAGAAAATAGTTCTAAATAAAAAAGAAGGTTTTCATTATTCCATTCAGAACGGAGAATCGGATGGCTAGTACATTGATCAGCGGTGGGCTTTCTTCATTGCATACACAAAGTGTGTGGATATCAAAGGAACGTGTGCTGGCATGTGTATCTGACAATGGTCTTGTCTCATGCCTTTATCATGGAAACCAGGCAGTCAGCAGGAATTCATATATAATTAAAGGTACGGTAGACAATCCTGCAGTGAAATTTATTTTTGAAAATGAAGGGAGTATTGTTCCACATTCAGTTCTCAATTGCGAATATTCCATTGACAGCTGCACACTGGAGGTGGATGCCGGAGGATTTCCATATAGTATCAAGATATGTGCAGGTTCTGATTCGATTGGGGTACGGGCTGAGGCACAAAGAACTGACTGCATACATACCTTCAGTGCGGAAATCGATACATCAGGGCTTTACAGGAATGTGTATGGCAGAAGAAATTGGGTGGTTGATTCAAATGACAGCCATTTGGTAAAGCTGACTGCTGATGACAGGACCAGGATTTCCGAATGGGTGAAGATGCATGGATCATTCCTGGTTCCCCTGGAAACACAGAACCATATATACAAAAAGGATGCTCTATCTGATGTGACATTTTCAGAGGATGGACCTGTTTTAAGAGAGAATTACAAAGATGAACTTATCATTGATTCATGTATAGTTACAGAGATATCCGGAAATGGCTTTGAAAGGTCATTTTCCAATGAGGAGAAACTGGTCTTTTCAGCTTGTTCCTGTGTTTGCGAACTGACCATG
>DAINQB010000009.1:4438-56146 GCA_036743175.1 Bacillota bacterium
TTTGAGGTTCTGCTGGACCATGTGGATGATGATGGTTTTATAATGGGGCTTGGCACTTATCCTGATAATCCCAGGGCCATGGGACGGACTCCCGGAAGCAGGGTGGCAATCGACAGCGGAGCATTTTATTCTGCCCTTGTCTGCATGCTGGGTTTTTCAAAATATGTGAATGATGCTGAAACTGCCTTGAAGTGCAGAGGATATCTAGAAGGTTATTCCATGAGATATATTGAAGCCTTCTTTGATGAAAAGAAGATGATGATCTTTGACAGTTTTACTACCGAATCAAGGAACCTGACATATCCCCTTTACTCACTGGTATCAATGAACAATCGTATGGGAATACCCCTTCTTCTGACTAAAGAAGCAAAAATAGCTGAATTTATCTCCAGGGAATATTTTACAAAGCATGGATTCAGATCACTGCCGCAAAATGACCAAAACAAAGGCACTGAGTGCATTCATCATTCATGGTTCATATATTGGGATGTCTGCATACTGGCATTGATGAGAACATGCGGTTACCATGGGATATTGGAGACATATCGGCAAAATATAAATCTGATGTGGGAAAACTACAGGACGGTCTTTGAATTCCTTGACCTTGATCTTGTTGATGAAAAAGACAGTAAATATCCATGGAAAGGATATGGCTGTTCATGGCCGATACATGGTTCTGTATCTGTATACAGGGGAATTCTTGAAGGCCTGCTCGGGTTGAGGACCGACATGGGATGCATAACAATTCTACCCGGTACTGTGGCTGAAGGCGCTTCTCTGAAAGGACTTGTAGTCCTGAACAGGAAGTGGAACTTCAGATTTACAGGAACGGGTGATTATATCAGTGAAATAAAAGTAAATGGAAACATACTTAGGGGCAGCATGGTAATTCCAGACTCTATGATAAAAGAATATAACTCCATTGAGGTCAGAAGAAGCACAAACGGGCAGATAAACCTGGCAGTGGCAGATATATTTGCCGGCAGATTGATGGATATAAGGGAGACAGATGAAGGATTTGAAGCTTCTGTCAAGAGTGATGGTTATACTACTTTGCTGATTCAATCAACGGGAAGGCCGGAGGTGATTTGCGATGGCACATTGATTGAAACCAGTAAAATCGATGGTATGAATGGAATGCATTATGCAAGACTTTATGAGAATTCGGTTATTAAAATCAGGAATATATAGTTTTGCAGCAAATATTCTGTATAATGGTCAGGGATATTGAACAAGGGGTAGGAAAATGTCATATATAAATGCAAATGAACTTGGATTTCTTCCGGGAAACAGTGGTCTTGAAAACCGCGCTGCCCTTCAACAGGCTGTAGACAGAGGCGGAAATGTCAGTGTGGATATTCCCGGTGAATACAAACTGGCAGGTACAGTGTATGTAGGAAGCAATACAACACTGTCCTTTGGAAACGGAGTCATAATCAAAAAGGTGGACGAGAATGGCTGGTTCTGCCATGTGCTGTTGAACAAAGGAGCTCTTACAAGAACATATGATGAGCATATTCGCATAGAAAATCTTCATATACAAGTCAATGGAATAGACTGCACAGATTCAGAAGTCATGGGGTTGAGGGGGCACCTGGCCTTTTTCTATGTGAGGGATCTTGTGATTGAGGGATTCAGGTGTCATGACCTTGACAAGTCGCAGTTCGCAATTCATATCTGTACCTTTGAAGACATCATTGTCAGGAATGCGATAATAGAAGGTGACAAGGATGGTGTGCATCTTGGTACAGGCAGGCGTTTCTATATTGGAAACTGTGTCTTCAGAACCTTTGATGATGCCGTTGCCCTCAATGCACAGGATTATGACAACTGTAACCCCGAACTGGGTTGGATCGAGGATGGGGTTGTTGAAAACTGCCATGACCTTGACGATGGCCATGAAAGGAAGGTCGGGTTTTTCGCCAGGTGTCTTGCCGGTGGCTGGAGGGACTGGTATGAAGGCATGGAAGTACAGAAATCCGATACCGTCGTGTCAGAGGGAAAGCTTTACAGGGTTAGGGCAGAAGCAGATGGAAGGAAATACATATCCATGACAAAGCCTGACCATGCATTCGGTGCAAAGGTCATTGACGAAATAAATTGGTTTTTCATACAGGATGATGCTGTATACAATGCAGGGGTAAGGAATGTGGTATTTCGCAATATTTTCCTCAGGAAACCACGCATAGGGTTTGCAGCTATTCTGGAAAGGAACAAATTCAACCGTTCATATTACAAAGGAGCGGATATTCCGGTCCAGAACAATTTTGTTTTTGAGAATATAATGGTTCTTCATGATGGAGACAGACCCTTCATTGAGGTAAGCTCACCTTTGGAGTGTCTTAATATAAGCAATTCAAGCCTTGGTAAAACGAGGATTCAATTCTATGAAATTGAGGATGTAGAAGACTATATGACAACAAATCTGAATGTCACAGGCTGTACATTTGATTTTGGTGATATAAATGAAGTACTGGATATGCAGGTGCCGGATAAGATTGTAATAACAAACGAATCAGCAAATACATTTCTAAATAAAGTGAAGCCGGAATGAACTCAAGTGTGAGATGGCCGGGCAGTTGATTCCCTTATTATCAAATGTGGTTCAACTGTTTTTACTGATGGGGCAAGCTTCCTGTTTTTGATTCTTGCAAACAATTCGATTGCGGCGAGCTTTCCTATCTGCATGGCCGGTTGGGCGACAGTGGTCAGCGGAACCGCCAGATGTGAGGCATAGGGCAGATCATCGAAACCGGTTATTGAGTATTCCCCGGGAATGGATATTCCCCGTTCGACTGCAACCGAAACCAGCAGAGAGGCAATCTGGTCATTTACAGCTGCGATTGCAGTAGGTCTCTCTTTTACATCCATTTGTCCTATGGTGTCGAAGAAAAAGTTGGCCGCTCTTACATCACTTTCTTTTCCCGGCATAAAGGTGTCTGGTATATCTTTGAAATCATCCTTGGTGCCATAGAGATTTCTATGAAGCAGCGGTACACCTGCATCTATATGTGCGGCACAGAAACCTTTATACCTTTCGGTTTCTGATGACACCTCAAAGACTGAGGTTCCCAGGAACGCAATCCTTGTATGTCCAAGATCAATAAGATGTTTTGTAATGGTATGGAATGATTTTCTGTTGTCTGCCCAGACAAGGGGTGCTTCAAGGCCGGGTATATTTCTGTCTATTAAGACAAAAGGATACCTGCTGATCATAAGTTTGCTGAAGACATCCATGTTTCCGGATGGTTCAAGGGGATATACGATTATTCCATTCGAGCCCCGGGTTATTACATCATTTATTATCTCTTTTTCAAGATCCGGACTTTCAGCAGAATTGTGGAATGTGACAAAAAAACCATTTAAGCTTGCAATTTCCTCAACTCCCCTCAGGATATCCGAGGCAAAGTCGCCCTTTGTGGGAAGTACCAGAGATATGAATGAAGGGTCTTTTGAAACGAATTTATCATCCGTCGATGTTAAATCTACATCACAGACATAACTGCCACTGCCTTTTCTGCGATATATAAGTTTTGCCAGTTCCAGTTCACTCAGCGCTCTGCTTACAGTAATCCTGCTGACTTTGAAGATTTCCGATATTTCATTTTCTGAAGGAAGCCGGTTGCCGGGACCAATTTCACCGGATACAATCCGGTCCCGGTAGTAACTGAAAATCTTTTTGTACAATGGCTCAGATGCTTTTTTCATAGTGAATCTCCATGCTGTTGTTTGACATTGCATATCACCTTTGCTATACTCATGATAAATATGCTATATCAAGTTAATTATAGCACAATAATATGATATAGCAAGTTGTCAAATATATTTTGAGGTGCAATCGTATGAATAAACTCAAAGGTTATTGGAGCAGGCAGAAGGCAGAAGGATATATTACCAACAAGCAGAAATTCCAGCTGGCCTTTCCACAGATGCCTCTTGCAATCAGCAATGGTCTCATCCACAGTGCATATATCAAGTTCTACACTGACATCATAGGTCTGGACATCAAGTATGTTGGAATAATATGGCTGCTTTTTGGAATCTGGAATGCAATCAATGACCCGCTGATGGGCATATTCATCGACAGATTCAAGTTCAAGCCCAAAAGAGGGAAGTACACATATCTCCTGAGGGTTACGGCGCCGATAACCGTATTGTCGGCAGCCGCCATGCTTTATGCACAGCCTGACTGGCCGACATGGCTGACTTTCGGATTTCTGGCAGTACTCCTGTTTATATTTGATACAACACAGACGGGTTATGCAATTTCATACGGCAACTATATACTTGTTGCTGCCGCTTCAAACGAGGAAAGGCTGGATGTTTCAGTAATCCATATGTATGCAGGACAGCTTGGAGCTTTTCTTTCAATGATAATTCCAACACTCCTGCTGGTTGGTGACGTCAACAAAACGTTGGTGGTAGTGTTGTTCACCCTTGTAATCCTGATTAACTCACTTTTATATTTCTTTGCTCTGAAACCATTGAAGGAAACACCTGAGATGTTCAGGGATATCCGGACGGATGAGGGAAAGCTCGTTGAACAGCTGAAACAGGATGCAAGGTCCCTTGTGAAATCAAGGCCATTTATAACATATCTTCTTTACCAGATAGTAGGAAGAGGAGCCACGGTAATTCTATTCACGCAGCTTTTATATATGGCGGACCATGTCCTTGGGATGAAGGGAATCCAGACGACACTGCTGGATGTTGTGCCCGGACTTGTAATGTTTTTGTTCCTTCCATTGTTTCCAAGGATAAGCAAAGTGACCGGAATGAGAAACCTACTGATCCTGGCCTCAATTCCACTCGGTCTTTCATATATGGCATTGTACTTTGTAAACGGCTTTTGGTCAGCAATGATTGTATATATCTTCATAATAGTATTCACCAATGTCAATGTAGTGGGAGGACCGCTCTTTGGAGCAATAATAGACGAAGATGAAAGAAGGACCGGTACAAGAAAGGCAGGTCTCTTCACAGGAATGAATGCTCTTCTTACAATTCCTGTAGGTGGGCTCCACACGTTGATATTCACATCAATACTGGCATTCTATGGCTTTACCAGCGGAGCAGATGTGCAATCTGAGACAGCTGTCTACGGAATCAGGATGGCATCCTCATTCCTGCCGGGAATATTGATACTCCTTGGAATGATTCCGTTGTTTCTGATGCCAATTAATAAAAATGTTGAGAAGGAACTGTCTGATTTTTCAGTACAGATGCACAGGGAAAACAAGGAAAAACATGCTGCAAGGACAGTTGAGGAATAGAAGATACAGGAGCCGGAAATGAAATCAAAAAGAAAAACATCATGGAATGCTGAGGGTACTTTTCTTTCGAAAAGAGTTTCTCTGGGAAAGGCCTGGGTTGTGGACCTTGGTGGTCTGTCGTCTGCAGAAATACTGTATATGAGAACACTTCAGGGAATGGTAAACCGTGAAGAAGCGCGGTTGTATCTAATAAACACCGACCATGGTTACTTTGGCAAGGCAGACAAGTTCTGGATTGAGGAATATGAGAAGCAGGGCTGGGTTGAAATCGCCGGATATCTTACTCCTGATGAGGCAACGGAAAAATTTGCAGTTGAATTGGATGGATACATAAAAGCCACTGAAAAGGAACCATGGTCAATACATGCTGCAACGTTAACCGGAATCCTTGATAACGGAGTTGTTGCCCCTGATCATGTTGCTGACAGACTGAAGGAAAAGGGCTGGAAGGAACTTGATGATACATGCGGCCGTTGGATGGACGCCGTTTCAGCCTTTGATGAAATGGTGGAGAAACACAGGAATGACCTTGCTTACCCAGGTATGGCGCTGTTGCGTCACACGGAAAATCTCTGGGATTTTGTAATTCAGCAGCAAATCATGCCTATGTTTACAAGGCCAAAGCATGACACATGGGAAGGTGTGGCAAGGATAATGGATTCATATCCCGGAAAGCAGATTCTGTACGGATACGTTTCCGACGATACCGTGGAAGAGGAAATCGCTGTTGAAAGAGCTTCCATGACAGGTAAATATCTCGTTCCTACCAGTGAGGTAAGCAATCTGTCCTTTCATTCCGCAGTCCTGGGTAAATCACCCTTGAAACCGGTGAAAAGAAAAAAGAAAAAAATACCCAGACTGGATCCATCAAAGGTCAATGTTGCCATAGCCATCACAGACGGTGACAATCTTCAGATACCCATCATGCAGTACCCGATATCAAAATTCTGGAACACTCCTGAAAGAGGGGTCATGCCCCTTGGCTGGAGCATGGGGGTAAGTATCTCAACACTGGCTCCTGGAATATGGGAATTCTACAGAAGTACAATACTTCCCAAAGATGAGATTGTTTCAATAATGGGAATTGCATATGTCCACGCATCAACCCTTCCTGAACCAAGGGAATATTACAAGGCGACATTCTCTTCTATGAAAGATATGGGTCTTACAACATTATGGTCACTTGACAGTTCACTCACAATAACCGATGAACCGTTATGGGATATATTTGAAAAAGCTCCCTCAAGGAAAGCACTGAAAGGTGTACTGGTAGGTTATGGACCCAGCATAGACAAGGCTTTCAAGAGGAAGGCAGGAACCCCTGTATTGATAACACAGAACGGATATGAAGAAAACGCCGAAAGAATAAAGGAGCGGATAGAGGAAATGATGGCCATGGATCCTGCAAAAAGGTCTCCCGTCAATTTCCTGATGGCTACAAACTGGAGTACGACGGCAGAAGACCTATACAGGGTTCTGAAACCCCTTGAAGAGAAAGGTGTCCGTTTTCTTACACCTGCTGAAGCACTTCATTTGATGCCCGGGATAGAAGGGATGGCAAAATCAACTGTCGATATTGAAGCTCCCCCGGGGATGTGCCTGCCTAAGGGTGCCCTGAAAAAATTTGGTTCACCGATTCTGAGCGCACCTACTCTTGCTGAAATAAATAAACCAATACCTCTTCCAATCAATTTGACAGTCGATGCTCCGATGTCTGTCAATGAAAGCGGGGCCATTGAGTGCCATGCAAATGTAACCATTGATACAGATGCAATGGCTAAGGATTTTCTGAACAATCGTGTACTTCCTGTGGTTGAAGGCTATGGTTTAAGTCATGAGTTTGCGGAATCAGCATGGGTTAAACTTGAAGCATCTGATATAAATGTATCATTGTCCATGTCCGGCAATGTAAGCATAAGTGATATAGTCGTCGATGAAGCAGGTGCGGAGGCAACAGCAGGGTTTACGGACAACAATCTTAGGATTGTGCTGGATTCATTCAAAGCAGACTCAAGGATTGAGGGTGCTTTGATCAAGGTGTCAGTTAAATTCTCCGTCCATAAAAATGATCCTGAGGCTGAAGGAGGAGTATTGATAAATCCGGAATTGGTGATGTTCGACCTGGCATTGACTGTAGGCATAGGCAAGGAGAGCGGACCCCTGGTAGGAGGAGTCAAAGGCAGGATGGCAGGAATGAGCGCAAGTGTCCGTACAGACATCATGTAATGAGATAAAAGATTTACAGCCATTAAAAATATTCATGGAAACCAATGCATAAAACCCATTATGTAATGTTGAAAAAACTCATATAAATGATTAAGATTAAAAATGAAGACAGTTTGCCAACGAGGAGAATTAGTTGGGATATTGCAAGATCAAGAGGTTTGATCCTGAAAACAAAGAATTTGCAGGAATGCTCTTTGCTGTTTGCCTGCCAATCATTTTTCAAAATTATATCAGTGTATCAGTAAATTTGATAGATTCCATAATGGTGGGAAGACTCGGTGATATTGCAGTCGCCTCGGTTGGATTATCCAACCAGGTATTTTTTATCCTTAATCTTGTCATGCTTGGTGTAGCAAGTGGCATTGCAATCTTTATGACCCAGTACTGGGGAAAAAGAGATTATATAGGTCTTCATAAAAGTATTGTTTTCGGACTGGTCATAGTCATTCCCATTATGCTTGTTGCTACATGCATAGCAATGTTGGTTCCGGGTTACATATTAAGCATCTTTACCCCGGATAATGCTGTTGTTATTGAAGGAATAAAATATCTGAGAATTGTCAGCCTATCATATATACCTATGGCTGTGTCAATTTTTCTGGGATATGCCCTCCGTTCAACGGACAGGGTGAAGTATTCTGTTTATGTAACATTCCTTGCACTGGCTTTGAATGTAATATTGAATTATTTCCTGATATTCGGTATCTGGATATTCCCGGAACTGGGAATAGTGGGAGCTGCAATTGCAACTGTTGTGGCAAGATATATTCAGGTAATAATATTACTTCTGATTATATATGGTAAAAAAATGCCTGTTGCAATAACTGAAATATCTTCATTGAAATTAAATTCCGGCTTTATGAAGAGATTTATAAAGACATCTGGGAACGTTCTTTTGAATGAGGTAATTTTTGGAACAGGTACAGCATTGCTGTTTGCAGTATATGGTCGGATGGGAACTGACATAGTAGCAGGTGCGAACATAGCAAGGACCATGGAAAATATGGTGTGGATATTTTTCTGGAGTTTTTGTGCAGCCGCATCGGTGTCAATAGGGAAATTGCTTGGAGCCGGGGAGAATGATAAAGCACAGAGATATGCCATGAAGTTTATATTTACAGGCACGGTGGCAGGAATTATGCTTTCGGGATTACTTCTTATGCTGACCAATCCATTGTTAGGTCTCTTCAAAGTGTCTGAAAGTGCAATCAATGCTGCAAGAATATATATAATTATTTTTTCATTGTTCATATTGATCAGGGGACCGCTCAAGATATTGACAGGAGGTGTTTTACGTGCAGGGGGGGATACTGCATTTGTGTTGTTGTGGGATGTAATACCTTTATGGGTAACCCTTGCTGTTTCTTATATATGCGTAGAGCAATTCAATATATCCGTCACAGTTGTTTTTTTACTGGCAATAGGTTATGAGACAATTAAAGTAATACCCACTCTTCTAAGGATTAAAAGAGGGAAGTGGAGGAACAATCTGGTCAATTAGACAAATCCAGGCTGCTGTTCAAAGGTCATTTGACACTGAATTTCAACAGGTATACACTTGAGTTTCGGTAGAGGCATTTTATATAAGGCGAGCATATCGAATTTTTTTAAGGAGGGTTCGAAATGAGAGCAAGAATAAAAATATTATTCGTGCTGAGTCTGGCACTTATTTTACTTGTTTCAACAGCAGCACCGGCAATGGCTGCACCAAGTGTCCCAAGGATAATTGATTATGTGGCCCTGGGGGATTCAGGCGCAGCGGGAGTTCGTGCCGTTCCGGGTCAGCTTCCCGGCTGGGAAGAGGGTTCGGATTATGGCTATACTGATAATATAGCAAGATGGTTGTCGGCACTGGGAGTCCTGGGTAAATTCAACGAGGATTACAGCATATCAGGGAATACGGCTGCACAGCTGGCAGTTGATACATCAACTGCAGAAGCACACAAGATCCTGAAGAAAGCAGAACTGGTTACAATAACTATAGGAGCAAATGATGTTCTTGCCCCTCTCTATGCATACTACTATGCATGCATGAACGGCGAAGATGAACTGACCTATGAGGGAGCTATGGCTGCAATCTATCAGATAGTTAGCTACATGGAAGGCGGAGGCGCAGCGGTCATTCAGGATAACATTGAAACAGTGTTGGAGAATGTACTGGATGCCAATCCAAACGCAAGGATATATGTAATGGGATACTATAATCCTTTGCCATGCCTCGTTGACTTTGGTTTTGATGCAGCACCATATGTGATGATGATCAACAGCTTGATAAATGCGGCAATATACGACATCATGATGGAATTTCCTGGAGCAGTAATTGACTATATTGATACAATGGGATTCATAAACGGAATCAGGGAATCAGTCGTATTTCCATACTATACTTATGCCTATGGTCCGAATTTCCCTTACTACCTGGGTTATCTGTATGCAGACATGAGTATACCCATTGCTGACATTCATCTGACTGCAGTAGGTTATCTCAGGGTTTCCCTGGCATTTATAAAAGCTATAGAAGAAGATTTTGATTTCATGAGATTGTTCTGATTCCATGGCCTGGGAAAAGAAATGTAACACCTTAGCGAACTGAAAACCAACCACTGTCACATCGAAAACCATCGTCGATGTGCAGGGTTTTTTTAGTCCAGGTGGGTTATTAGTTTGCAAAAAGCTTTCACATGATAAGTTCACATTATATAAAACACTCAATTATCAGGCTTGTGATTTCAATGCAGACCGTGTTTGCTTATGCTTTTTTGGTTCAAGGATTATATCTCCTGCCTTAACCAGTGCAAACTTGGCGGCAATGGGTCCTGCAATGGAATAGATGAATGTTGAACTAAGTATGATAACCCTTATCTGGGATGAGTATTCCGGAACAATGGAGCTTGCAACTACAATCAAACCCAATGCTACTCCGGCCTGTGGCATAAGGGCAGGTCCAAGGTATTTTCTTATGCTCCTGTCCTGCTTTGTTACGGTACCTCCGAACCATGCGCCGAAAATCTTACCAGCTACACGAACAACGACATATATGATTCCGATTAGCCCGATACTCTTAAGCGCAGAAACTTCAAAACCAGCTCCAGAGATAACAAAGAACAGAAGAAAAATCGGTGGAGTAAATGCATCAACTGTCTTTGTAACGCTTTTAATATCATCAGTGATATTTACAAGAACACCTCCGAGGGCCATGCAGGTTAGCAGGGAAGAAGCATGGGTGATCTGGGCAAACCAGTAGGCAAGTAAAATTGCTCCGGTAATTATGCAGATTCGGTTTGAGGGCTTCTTGAACCATCTGAAGAACAATTTCATTATCAGGCTCAGCAGGGCACCAATGACAAATGATACAGCTATTTCATAGAAAGGTGTCAGGATGGAAATCAACAAACCTTCGCTGCCTCCTGTCCCGAGTATTCCCACGATAGTTGCTGCAAAACCAAAGCCTATAAGAGCAACAGCATCATCAATTGCAACTACACTCATAAGCATTGAAGTCAGATGTCCCCTTGATTGATATTGGTTGATAACCATTATTGTCTGTGCCGGAGCTGTTGCTGCGGCAATTGCACCAAGCATTATGGAGAGTTTTGGATCAAAGCCCAGTACCAAAAGTGTTCCGGTAACGAGTATAATAGCTCCAAAAGCTTCTGATATTGCAATTATGACAGGAGTGGCTCCTACTTTTTTAAAATATGAAAGATTGAACTCACTTCCGATTGAAAAAGCAATGAAAGCAAGTGCAATATCAGATATTACCTCAAATCCATGAACCATACTAAGGGGTATTACATTAAAGACTGAAGGTCCCAAGAGCAGACCTGCAATAAGATAGCCTGTAACATTTGGAAGCTTTATGAATTTCACCAGTCTGCCAAAGATGATTCCTGCGAAAAGTATAATGCCGACTTCAATAATTATTGTATTTTCCACAACCGTACAATCCTTTCACGAAATCAAGCGGAAGACTGAATGCAATACCTGTGTCCTCACCCGATAAATCACCGACAACCGACTCTATTACACTAACAGCCTCATTCAATTGATCTTCCTGTATTACCGTCAGTATGGTATGACTCTTCTGTCTTTCCGGGTTCAGGAAAGTTCTGAGGGAACCAAGGAATGGTATTTCATTTTCCAGATTCTTTTTGTTACTCAGTACCCTGACCATTCCTTCACTGTCCAGAATTGTCGCTCCGCAAATTCCATGCAAGGCAAATTCCTTCAGAAGCTCATCAAGCAGATGGGCTTTGTTCAATATAAAAACCAGCAATTTCATTGTGCACCTCCGTTTTCACTATCAATAAATTATAGCACTTTGAAAATTCAGGACAATTTTATAAAACGGAGTCATTCGGGTTAAATCGGGTGTAGAGTGAGTATAGGCAGTGTCAAAGGAAAGATTGACTATTTTTTAACAAATTGGATGGAATGCGTTGAAATACAGGCAATTTTGAATTATTTGAAGACAGAAACCCGTAGTATGATAATCATATATAATAACTGCGTTTAAATACTACAAATTGCCGGACAGTTGTCCATGGGAATCATTGACGCAATGACACCAATAATATACAGTTGATGCATAAAATGATATTCACGGGAGGAGCAATGGTTTCTTTCTTTGTTGTCCCATTGATTATCATGTAAATCGGAGATTTTGCAATGAGGCAATCAGGTTTTACAGGCACATATGCATGCATCAATCTTGATAACATTGTCCATAACTACAAGGAGGCCTGCCGTCTTGCAGGCAATGATGTAATTGTAAGCTGTGTTGTAAAATCAGATGCCTACGGCCATGGTGAAGAACAGGTTGTGCAGGCATTGTCTGAGAACGGCTGCTCAGTCTTCTGTGTCAGTACCATTGATGAGGCAATACGACTTAGAAATAATTTCAGGGAAATAGACATATTGATATTGGGCTATACACCAAAATCAATGGCAGGAAAAGTAAGCGAGTATAACTTCATACAGACAATCAGTTCATTGCCTGAAGCCAATGCACTCAATGAAGCAGGACCATCAAAGGTACATATAAAATTCAATACGGGTATGAACAGGCTTGGTTTTTCTCCTGATGAGATGGAAGATATTATTTTGATAAACAATATGAAGAACATAAAAATTTGCGGAACCTATACCCATCTTCACTCCAGTGACAGTTTCTCATCCCGTCCGTCTGAACTTCAGTTTGATAGATTCAATAAAATTCTTACGGAACTCCGTAAAAAAGGAATCAATCCGGGAACATTGCATGTCTGCAACAGCGGCGGAATCATTAAGCTCCCGGGAATGCACATGGATATGGTCCGGGCAGGAATAATGATCTATGGACTTCATCCATCCGGCAGTGAAGGGAAAGGCACGGCAGACCTAAGGGAAAGCATGGAACTCCGTTCATTCATAGCAAAGATATTCAATATAAAGAAGGGTGAAGGGATAAGCTATGGGCATGACTTCATTGCACCGTATGACATGAAAATTGCCACTGTTAACCTTGGATACAGTGACGGAGTATTCAGGGGCATTGGAAACAAGGGAGAAGTGATTATAGATGACAGGCGAAGACCCATTGTGGGAAGAGTCTGCATGAACATGTTAATGGTTGATATAACGGGAATGGATGATGTGAAGGTTGAGGATGAGGTGATTGTCTTCGGACGGGACAGAAGTCAGTTCATATCCATTGATGAAGTGGCCGGATGGGCCGGAACAATAAGCTATGAGATTATCTGCAGGACAGGAATCAGTGTTCAAAGAGTATATTTCAAAGATGGCAAACCTTATAAATATGGAAGAGGAAAGGATTGATATATGTACCCGAGGGTTTTGATTGATTTGAACAAGTTCAGGAAAAACGTTGAGGTTGTAAAGGACAGGATGAACCGAAACGGAATAGAAGTATATGGTGTGACAAAGGTTTTTTGTGCACACCCGCTTCTGACACAGGTATACATAGATGCCGGCCTGGCAGCTGTTGCAGACTCCAGGATAGATAATCTGAAGAAACTTGAAAACGTAAAGGCTAAGAAAGTTCTGCTCCGTATACCAATGCAGACGGAGGTGGCTGATGTCATAAGATATTCCGATGTATCCCTGAATTCCGAGATAAGCACAATTCGGCTTCTGAGCGAAGAAGCAGTTCGCCATGGAAAAGTACATCAGGTAATTTTGATGATAGACCTTGGTGACCTTCGGGAGGGTTTCTTTGATGAAAATGAACTTTATCTGGCAACTGAAGAAGCACTTTCACTCGAAGGTATTGAGGTAATTGGAATAGGAACAAACCTGACATGCTTCGGAGCTGTGATACCAACCCTTGCTCACATGGAGAGGATGATAGAAATCAGGAACAACCTTGAAGCCAGGACGGGTCTTAAGATAGGCATGATTTCCGGTGGAAATTCCAGTTCCTACTACCTTCTTGAAGAGAAGCGTCTCCCTAAGGAGATAAACAACCTGAGGATTGGTGAGATTTTTGTATGTGGAAATGAAACTGCCTATGGAACAAGGGTTTCAGGAACATATGATGATGTCTTTATACTGGAGGCTGAAATCATCGAGCTCAAGAAAAAGCCATCTCTGCCAATAGGTGAATCAGGTATGGATGCATTTGGAAATCATCCCGTATATGAAGACAAGGGTGAAATGCTGAGGGGAATAATTGCAATCGGCAAACAGGATGCCGACATGAGCGGACTTGTTCCCCTTGATGACCATATAGAAATGATAGGAAGAAGCAGCGACCATATGATCCTTGACCTTACAAAATCTTCCCAGGTTTACAGGGTTGGTGACATCATGCGTTTTAAACTTAAGTATGCCGGTATTCTTTCAGTGATGACAAGCGAATATGTGGAGAAACATTTTATCAAATAACGGACTAAGGAGACATTTTATGAAAAACATACAGATTGCGATATGGGGGTTTGGTGCAATGGGGGCCGGAATGGCCCGGATGATCAGTAAGAAGACGGGGGTTGATGTTGCTGCTGTATGCGACCTGCACCCGGCAAGGATTGGCAGAAGTGCAGGTGAGGTTCTGGGAATCAATAAGTGGAAGGATGTAATTATTGAAGACAGTATAGAAAAGGCACTGGACGGCAAGGATATTGACTTATGTCTCCTTGCAACAGATTCCTTCACAAGAGGTGCTTTTCCAAAAATGGAAACCATTCTGGAAAAAGGTATCAATATAATAACAACAGCGGAGGAGATGGCATATCCCAGGGCCGGGGAACCTGAACTGGCCAAAAGACTTGATGAAATTGCAAAAGCGAACGGAGTCACTGTACTGGGCACAGGTATAAATCCCGGATTGATTATGGACCTGCTGGTAATATGCCTGACAGGCTGCATGGAGGAAGTTATACATATCGAGGCGAAGCGCGTGAACAGTCTGTCACCATTTGGTGAAACTGTAATGGAGGAGCAGGGAGTAGGCATAACCGAAGAAGAGTTCAATGACAGGGTGGCACACGGAAAACTTGCAGGTCATGTAGGATTCAATGAAAGCATAAACATGATCGCTGATGCCATCGGCTGGAAAGTAGATGAATTCAGGCAGCAGATGAAACCCATACTTACCACTGTTGACAGAAAGTCTCCCCATGGTTTTGCTCCGGCCGGAAACCTTGCGGGAATCAATATGACCGGTCAGGGTTACATTGACGGTGAAGTGAAGATAGATATGATACATCCTCAGCAGATTGAGCCTGAGATGGAAGGAACCCACACAGGTGACTACATTACCCTTGCCGGAAACCCTCCCGTGAACATGGCAATAACCCCTGAGGTTGATGGCGGCATAGGTACAATTGCCATGTGTGTGAATATGATTCCCCATGTAATGAATGCAAAACCCGGGCTTAAGACAATGATAGACCTACCGGTTCCAAGGGCCATAATGGGGGACATGAGGGATATGCTTGAGTAGGAGGAGAAGATGGATGCGAGGAAAGGGAACTGGGTCAGAATAAGAAAAATTGTTCTGAATCCGGGGGAAAGAAGTGAAAACCTGCCTGAGGACACGAGAAAAGTACCGCTTATGATGTGGGACAAGGGCTTCCTGTTGAATGAAAATGCTGCGATTGGTGATACTGTCAGGATAGAGACCATAATAGGCAGGAAAATAGAAGGTGTGCTTGTACAGGTGGACCCGGGTTATGATGTAAGCTATGGTCAAAGTGTAAACGAAACCCTTTACATCGGAAGGCAGCTCAGGGAAATGCTGGGTGATGACAATGGATAAAGCCAGTGGATACAAGGAAGTGATGGCCAGGAAAAACCAGATAATGAAAAAGGCTGTGGGCCTGGATTATGATGCCTTTGAAAGCGGCGGCATAGCCTTTGATTATGAAAGAATGATGAGTGAAACAGGTTATACCCTTGATGAAATAATCCATATACAAAGGGAACATGCCGTAGGTAATACTCCGATCATAGAACTCAGGAATTTCACCAAAATAGTGCGGCGTCTGTCTCTAAAAGGAAAAGGAGCCAGGATATTCATAAAGGACGAAGCCGCAAATCCATCAGGCAGCTTCAAGGCAAGACGCGCTGCAATCAGTGTTTATCATGCAAAGAAACTTGGGTTTAAGGGAGTGATTGCAGCAACTAGCGGTAATTATGGAGCAGCAGTGGCATCCCAGGCAGCTATGTACGGGCTGAAATGCATCATAGTCCAGGAGTGCTACGACTCACAGGAAAAAGGCCAGCCTGAAATAATTGAAAAGGCAAGAAAGTGTGAGGCATACGGTGCAGAAGTAATACAACTTACCGTAGGCCCGGAACTCTTCTATGAGTTTTTGAAGCTTCTTGAGGAGACCGGATATTTCAATGCTTCACTTTACACACCATTTGGGATAGCCGGAGTGGAAAGCCTTGGATATGAAATATCGCGTCAATTCATGGAAATGGAAGGCAGGAACCCCGATGTTGTGGTATGTACCAACGCAGGCGGGGGGAACCTTACAGGTACAGCACGTGGACTTCTGAAAGCAGGGGCATATGATACCCGAATTGTCGGTGCTAGTGTGAATCTAAGGGGTCTCCACATGGCAAGTGACGGACAGTTCAACAGAAAATCATTCACAACAGGGCATACGGGATTTGGCATACCCTTTGCTACATTCCCTGACAGGTCGGATGTGCCCCGTTCGGCCGGTAGACCCTTAAGGTACATGGACCGGTACGTTACAGTCAACCAGGGGGAGGTATTCTATATTACGGAGGCACTGGCGCAGATTGAGGGTCTTGAACGTGGGCCCGCAGGCAATACATCCCTTGCCGCCGCCTTCAGTATTGCCCAGGAAATGGATGAGGACCAAACAATCCTTGTGCAGGAAACTGAATACACGGGAGCGGGAAAGCATATAAGACCACAGCTTGGCTTTGCGAAGTCCATGGGAGTTGAGGTGCTTGCAGGAGACCCGCGAAATGAAATCTGCGGCGTGAATATAATTCTTCCTGCTGAACCAGGGTTGATAAAAGCCGTTGACCTGGATATGGATAACCTTAGAAAGAAATATATCAGAAATGCGATTTTAGGATATGACCGGGACTTATCAGAAACAGACTTGAAATTTTTGGCTGATGACACAAAGACAACCATGGGATTTGTCAGGGAAGTCATTGGAGAACTTGGGAGGGAGCAATGAAGGATTACCTTAAGAGAGAAGACGACTTTTCAACAAGAAGAAAGCATCTCGAAGGACTTACCGATGAGGAATTGAAGGCAAGGTTCCGGGATTTGGTGGAAAAGACAGTGGATCCCCTTTTGGAGATGGCCAGGACACACACGACTCCGAGCATAGAAAGAAGCATACTGCTGAGAATGGGTTTTTCCAGCATTGAAGCCAAACCTCTGGTGGAAATGACCATTGACCGGGGTCTGATGGGCAAGGGAGCCGGTCATGTAGTATACAGGGCCGCAAAGGAAAACAATCTTTCAATCCGGGAGGCCGGGCTTCGGTTGCTTGAAGGAGAACTCTGGGAGACACTTGGTTTTGAAGGGGAGGTGAAATGATATGAAGAATTATCTTCCTGAAGAAAAACTGGATATCCGCGACATAATGAAGGACATTGAAAATTATCGCCCCAGACGAAGGGGATGGACATGGAGGAAGCATGAACCCAATCTTGTAATGGGTGGACATGAATACTCGGAATGTTCAACTCCTCTTAAGAACAGCATAGGTATTCCAAGCGCTGTACAGTATTTCGACAACCTTGATCCTCAGCCTGATGAGGTCATTACAACGGAAATTGCATCGGGTCGTTTTGAGGATGATATCCGTCGCATGAGGATGAGTGCGTGGCATGGAGCTGACCACATAATGGTAATCCGCACTGCCGGGCAGTCACATTTTGACGGTCTGATAGAAGGTACCCCGCAAGGGATAGGTGGTATACCTATAACAAGAAAGCAGGTCCGCTGTCATAGGAAGGCCCTTGATTTCATAGAGGATGAGGTAGGAAGGCCCATTAATTACCACTCATACATTTCGGGGGTTGCCGGACCCGAGATAGCTGTCATGTTTGCAGAAGAGGGTGTCAACGGTGCTCACCAGGATCCACAGTACAATGTCCTGTACAGAAACATAAACATGGTCAGGAGCTTCGTTGATGCAGCTGAAAGCAAGGCAATAATGACATGGGCTGACATTGCCCAGATTGACGGTGCACATAATGCCAATGCAACTGCAAGGGATGCATGGAAGGTCATGCCTGAGTTGATTGTGCAGCACAGTATCAATGCATTGTTTTCCGAAAAAGTAGGAATGAAGAAGGAAAACATATGTCTTTCGACGGTTCCGCCCTCCGCAGCGCCGGTGCCCAGTTTCAAGTATGACCTGCCTTATGCAGTGGCCCTTCGTGATTTCTGCGGTGAATACAGGATGAGGGCCCAGCAGAACACCAAGTACATTACATCATCTTCAAGGGAAGCCTCGGTTACCCACGTACTGAACATGATGATTTCAAGGCTGACACATGCAGACATCCAGTCTACGATAACTCCCGATGAAGGAAGGAATGTACCGTGGCACATATACAACATTGAAGCATGCGACAATGCAAAGCAGACACTTGTATCCCTTGATGGACTCCTTGATATGGTTGAACTCAGAAAAGATGGATATCTTCCCCGTGAGGTCAGGGAACTGAAGGAAAGAGCTGTACTATATCTTGAGGAACTCATTGAAACGGGCGGATATTTTGAAGCAGTTGAAAAGGGCTTCTTTGTCGATTCCGGAAAATACCCTGAACGCAACGGCGATGGAATTGGAAGGAAGATCAATGGAGGAATCGGAGCCGGTACCGTTTATAAAAGGGATGAGGACTATATGGCACCTGTCACCGCTCATTTTGGCTATAATAACGTAGCCCAGTACGATCCCGGATCCGTCATGGACCCGGCAAGCCTGATAGGTGGTTGTACATTTGAGAAACCGGAGAAAATAGTATTCATAGACGAACTTGATGAACAGGACAATGTGAACCTGAGGCTTACGGAGGCTGAAAAGTTCAGGAATACAAATCTGATCAAACCGGAAATGGAATGGCTTGCAGACGGAACCGTAGTACTTGAGCTATTCCTTCCCACAGATAAAAAGACCACCGAGTTTGCAGCCGTTGAAATTGCAGGAAAGATGAATATGAAGGATCCTGAAGTCATTCATTCGGAGAGTCTTCATCCTTCAGAAGGAACAAGGATACAAATAAAGGGCAAGGTGGATATTTCAGTCAACATTGATGAACTTGCAATGCCAGAGGAACCTGTTCTTCTTACAGATGACGAACTATGGGCTGCCATTGATGAAAGGCCGCTCAAGGTGGTGGCTGCTACAATCGGTGAGGATGAGCATTCCGTCGGACTCCGTGAGATCATAGACATAAAGCACGGCGGAATTGAGAAATGGGGAATAGAGGTTGAGTATCTTGGCACATCCTGCCCGGTTGAAAAGCTTGTTGATGCAGCAATCGAAACCAATGCAGATGCAATCCTTGCTTCAACCATAATAAGCCATGACGACATCCATTATAAGAACATGAAGAAAATAAATGACCTGTGCATCGAAAAAGGCGTAAGGGACAGGCTTCTCATTGCCTGCGGTGGAACCCAGGTCATTAATGAACTGGCAGTTAGAACAGGGATTGATGCCGGGTTCGGCAGGGGAACAAGAGGACGTCATGTTGCAACATTCCTTGTGAAAAACAGGAAAGAAAAATGAAACTGGACATACTTGTAGCAGAAATAGGAAGCACTACCACCGTGGTCAACGGATTCTGGCTTGGAAAAGATGCCTGTTATGCAGGTTCAGGTCAGGCACCGACCACCGTGCTGGACGGCGATGTCAATATCGGTCTGTCAAATGCCATTGACGACTTCAAGAAGAACATGGGAACTGATGATCTGCTGTATGACGAGATGATGGCCACCAGCAGTGCAGCAGGGGGCCTTCGGATGACTGTCCATGGTCTTGTCTATGATATGACGGTAAAGGCAGCAAGGGAGGCTGCCCTTGGAGCAGGTGCCAACATACATATGGTAACGGCAGGGAAACTGAGAAAAACCGATCTCGAAAAAATCATTGGTATAAGACCGAACATCATTCTGATTGCCGGTGGAGTAGACTATGGAGAGTGCGAAACAGCACTATATAATGCAAGGGAAATTGCAGGACTGAACCTTGATGTGCCGGTCATTTATGCAGGTAACATACAGAACAGGGATGAGATGAAACAAATATTTGATGAGGCCGGTATGAAGGTCTATATCGTGGACAACGTATATCCCCGGATCGATCAACTCAATGTGGAACCTACCAGAAAGGTCATACAGGAAGTCTTTGAAGAACATATAACAAATGCACCGGGTATGTCAAAGGTCAGGGAAATGGTAAGCGGCAATATCATTCCTACGCCTGCAGGGGTAATGGAAGCGACAAAGCTGCTCAGTAATTTACTTGGTGATGTGGTGACCATTGATATTGGTGGTGCTACAACGGACATCCATTCGGTTACGGAAGGATCTGAAGAAATATCACGGATTTTGATTTCACCTGAACCTGCTGCCAAGCGAACCGTTGAGGGTGATCTTGGTGTTTATATCAATATTAGGAACATCATTGACCTGGCAACAAAGGAGTGGCTTTTGAAGGAGCTTGGACTGAACGCTTCTGAGCTTGAAGAGCTGATTGATGATCATAAACCAATTCCAAAAACATCCATTGAAAAAATATTTGTTGAAAAACTTGCATATGTTGCATGTAAAACAGCCATAGCCAGACATGCAGGTGACATGATTGATGTCTACTCCACTTCCGGAAGAAAAAAAGCTGCCATGGGAAAGGACCTGACTGCAGTTAAGTATATTATAGGTACCGGAGGGGTCCTGACCAGGCTTCCCGGAAGGACAGACATTCTTAAAAACATAATCAATGAGCCTGACAGCACAAAGCTGCTTCCCAACAGGGATGCAACCGTATTGATTGACAATCACTATATCATGGCATCAGTCGGGGTCATGAGTAAAACGCATCCAACTGACAGTCTGGAGTTCCTCCGTCAATCATTGAGGTTGTAGGAACATAATGGAGAACGTCAGACCAGCCATACAGGAACCAACCATTTATCCCTGTCCAGTGGTATAAGATTTTCCGCCATGCAAATTATACATCCGGTACCACACTCTTTTCCTGTTTTCTTCAATATGGAAAAATGTCGTCCTGAATTATTCCTTGGATTACTGCTCTTTTTGATTTCAATTGGATAAAGTTTTCCGTTTTCCTCAAGTATCAAATCTATTTCATTTCCATCAGAATCCCTATAATAAAAAATTGGCGGACGTCTGCCGGCATTCAAATAGCTTTTGATAATTTCAGAGACAACAAAGGTCTCAAAGAAAGCACCGGACATTGCAGAAATTTCAAGGGATTCCGCTGAAGTCCACCTGGTAAGATAAGCACATAAACCTGTGTCCATAAAATACATTTTTGGTGCCTTTATTATTCTTTTCAATGCGTTGTTGTAATATGGTTCCACAAGAACTACAATACCGGACGTTACCATAAGGGAAAGCCACTTTTTTGCAGTTGGTGCAGATATGCCAACCTCTTTTGACAATTCTGCATAATTGACTATATGACCTGTTCTGGCAGCACAGGCGGTTAAAAACACTTGAAATTGCAGCTCATCTGCAACCTGTGACAAATCACGGATATCACGGTGAATATATGTGTCTACATATGAAGCATAATACCTTTCAACATTTTTATTCTCAGCATATAATGCAGGCATTGAGCCCCTGTATATACGATCATATATTTCGCGCAAATTCATCCTGGGTGCCTTATCATTCCTTTTCATCAATCTTTCTGCATCCATGATGAAGGGTTCATTTATTAAGTTGTTCAATTCTGAAGTGGAAAGACCCTGTATAGGTATGATGCCGACCCGACCTGCAAGACTTTCACTGACCCCTTTCATCATCTGAAACATCTGGGAACCTGTGAGCCAGAAATCTCCATTTGTTCTTTTCCTGTCAACATGTATTTTTATATAGGGCAATAATTCAGTTGCATATTGAATTTCGTCAATGATCAACGGCGTTTCATATCTTTGTAAAAAGAGAAGCGGATCCTGCCTGGCCAACTGCCGTGCAAGAGGATCATCAAGACTAACATAGTTGCGATTATCTTTTGCAAGTCGTTCCAGCAGAGTTGTTTTTCCGACTTGTCTTGGTCCGGTTATCAATAATACAGGATATGTATCTGACACTTCCCTTACAGTTGATTCCAAAGCCCGGTTAATGAACATAAAATTCCTCATTTCCAATGTATAGCATCCATTAGTACGTGTAATGTAAGCTGTGATTTTAGATTACACGAATTTGTCTTAAAATGCAACAAAAATATCGGGTAATCTAAATTCTGATTTTAGATTACCCGAAGTTCTGCTACAAAATAATACTTATTTCAATGTTGCATATATGACGGCCTTTATTGTATGCATGCGGTTTTCAGCCTCATCAAATACCCTGGATTGCTTTGATTCAAATACTTCGTCCGTAACTTCCATTTCATTGATTCCGAATTTTACGGCTATGTCGGCACCTATTGTTGTATTGGTGTCGTGGAAGGATGGCAGACAGTGCATGAAGATGGCTTCCTGTTTTGCATTGGCCATCATTTTTGAATTTACCTGATATGGCTTCAACAATCTTATCCTGGTTTCCCAGACCGAATCAGGTTCACCCATGGATACCCATATATCCGTATAAATTACATCGGCATCCCTGGTTCCCTTTTCGATGTCATCAGTAAGGGTAACGGACCCACCGCTCTCCTTGGCAACTGCCATGGCCTTTTCAACCAAGTCTTCAGCGGGGAAGAGTTCCCTGGGTGCACAGGCAGTGAAGTGAAGTCCCATCTTTGCACATGCTATCATAAGGGAGTTGCCAAGATTGTTGCGGGCGTCTCCTGAATATGTAAATTTCAATCCCTTGAGGTGTCCGAACTCTTCTTCTATGGTCAGAAGGTCAGCAAGCATCTGGGTTGGATGAAACTGGTCGGTAAGACCGTTCCAGACAGGTACGCCTGCATAATCTGCAAGTGTTTTCACAAGGCTTTGGTCAAAACCCCTGTATTCTATTCCGTCATATAAACGGCCCAGTACACGTGCGGTATCCGCGATACTCTCCTTTTTCCCCATCTGGGAACTTCCCGGATCCAGATATGTAACTCCCATACCAAGGTCCATCCCTGCAACTTCAAAAGAACAACGGGTACGGGTTGAAGATTTCTCAAATAGAAGAACGATATTCTTTCCTTCAAGATAGCGGTGTGGTGTTCCGTTTCTTTTCATTGTCTTGAAATCCTTTGAAAGATCCAGAAGATATCGTATTTCTTCCGGTGAATAATCAAGAAGGGTCAGAAAGTTTCTTCCACGTATGTTGACTCCCATAGGTCATCTCCTTTACAAGATTCATCTTTGCTTAAATCATAACACATTCCGTGACATCGGAAAGGACAAAAAGCCCTGCGATTGTTGTATTATACCAACAAAGGGTTCAGCAGGGTACTCTATGCATACACAAAAACTATTCCTTAACACGGAAAACGCCAAACCATTAAATGAAAATGCGCCAAAACATAAAGCGATAACGCGCCAAATCATAAAACGAAATTGCGCCAATTAATAAAATGGGGTATAATTTTGATGTGTTTTGAAGGAGAGTTCAATATTATGGATAATTATATGCCTCGCATAGCAGACCAAATGCTGACCAAAGCCCTGGAGGCCTCAGGTGCAGTTTTGATTGAAGGTGCAAAATGGTGTGGAAAAACTTCAACAGCCCATAAAAATGCCCGAAGTGTAATTATGATGCAGGATCCGGATAAGAATGAATCGTATCTTCGAACAGCTGCAGTTAAACCATCACTATTGCTCGAGGGCGAAACTCCAAGGCTTATTGATGAGTGGCAGCTGGCTCCAAAATTGTGGGATGCTGTAAGATTTACTGTTGATAAAAGAGGACTGCCGGGACAATATATATTAACGGGTTCATCTGTTCCATCAGACAACTCAACCGCTCATACCGGAACAGGAAGAATATCAAGGTTGAAAATGAGACCAATGAGTCTCTTTGAATCAGAAGACTCAAATGGTACGGTTTCTCTAATGGAGCTGTTCGATAAGTCTCCGGATGTTGCAGGGGAAAGCAAAATTGATATTGAGCACATGGCTGATATTCTGGCAAGAGGGGGCTGGCCCGCATCAATATTTGTAAAGCAGGAAATAGCGGAAAAAAGAGTTAGGGATTATGTTGATTCCGTCATTAATTTTGATATATCCAGAGTTGATAATGTCGAGAAGAGTCCTGAAAAAGTACGATTGCTTATGCAGTCTATCGCTCGAAACACCGCAACTGAAGCTACCCTGACAACGCTTAGGAGTGATATGAAAGGTAAGGATGAAATAGTTTCACTACCAACCATAGCTTCTTATTTAAATGCATTGGAGCGAATTTTTGTAGTTGAGGACTTGCCCGCATGGAATCCTGCCTTAAGATCAAAGACGCCATTGCGTACCACTCCCAAAAGACATTTTGTTGACCCGTCAATAGCTGTTGCTTCACTGGGTATCAGTGGAAAGAGGCTTTTGGGAGATTTCAATACATATGGATTTCTGTTTGAGTCATTATGTATCAGAGACCTTCGTATCTATATGGATCTACTGGATGGCAGTGTGTATCACTACAGGGACAAAACAGGTCTTGAATCAGATGCCGTACTGGTACTAAGGGATGGACGTTGGGCAGCAGTGGAGGTTAAGTTGAGCCCATATGATTTTGATGCAGCAGCTGAAAACTTAAATAAGTTTATCAACAGAGTGGATATCAGGAAAATGAATGCACCATCATTTTCAATGATTTTAAGTGCATCTGAATATGCATATAAAAGAAAAGACGGAGTTTATGTGGTTCCTTTGGGTTGCCTGAAACCATGATCCATGACAAAGAATTCTCTCTCAAAAAATTAACAAATTATGGATTCTCGAAAATTGACACTACATATTGCGGGTTGTATAGTGAAAACAAAGCCTGACCGGTGAGAGGTGTAAAGTGGGAGACATAGTATCAATGCAAAGTCAGTATCGGTCCGAAGTTGACCGAAGCTCCATCTGCAGCTTTGATGTAGAACATATTGATGCGCCTACAAAACCGCTGATACACCAGATGTCACGCTTTCTGTTGATCAAGAAAGGTAAAGGTAAAATAAAGCTCCAGGGCAGGGAGTACAACCTGGATATGGGCACAGTGGTATCAATACTGCCATGGCAGACATCAGATGTAACTGAAGTCACGGAACCTTTGCAGTACTATCTTCTTAAATACTATTTCGATGGCGTCAACAATATTGTGAAGTCCTTCTACAACATTGGCAATGACCAGGTCAATCTCATAGAACAGATAACAAAGCACCCTGTAATACAGTGTGAAGAAGAACAAGAGAAGATCATGGATGGTCTTTTCATGCAGATAAGAAAGGAAGCGGGCAGCGGGGTAGCTGAAACTGACCATGGAAGCCAGGGGCTTAGGAATATCTTCCTTGCGAACAAGCTTGTTGAAATAGTTGTACAGTTCTACAGAATCGGTGGTTTGATGGAGAATGCCAAAACCATAACCGGTCATGAAACCAGCAATACTGAAATCATCCAGTATATCTATAACAATCTCAGTGCAAAGCTTACACTCAAGGACCTTTCTGCGAAATTCTTCCTCTGTGAATCGTCAATCAGTCACTATATAAAGAGTACGACGGGACTGTCATTCTTTGATCTTTTGAATGAAATGAGGATTGCCAAAACAATCAATTTCCTTCTGTACACAGATTTAACCATGGAGGAGCTTGCAGAAATACTTGGGTTCGTTGATGGAGCACATATAAGCAAGGTCTTCATGGCAAGGATAGGAATGAAGGCAAGCGATTACAGAAAGACATACCAAAAGGTAAATGATATATGCAGGATAAAGGAAACAAAGACTTCCTATGTCATCATTGACTACATCTACAGAAACTACATGGAAGACCTGACCCCCAAATATGTTGCCGATCGGTTCCATTTGACCACTGGCCAGCTGAACAGGATACTTCTTTACCAGGTTGAAAAAAATTATGAGGATTTCCTTAATTTCGTTCGTATCAACCGTGGCACAGAGCTGCTTTTGTCAACGGACAAAAGCATAACTGATATTGCAATGGCCATCGGTTACAATTCCGTTAAGACCTTTACACGTAATTTTTTGAAACTCAGGCTGATGCCACCGTCGGAATTTCGCAGGACCACGGAACTTCAAAAGGATGATCTTGTCCCAAAAACGCAGTAATAAAAAACCAAATCATTTCATGAACTGATATAATCAACTGGCAAAAACCCGTCATCCGGGATACAAGGAGCTAAAATGCCGTACAACAAACTGACGATGGAAAAAAGAATCAAGGCAACCTTCAAGAAGATCGAAGGTAATATATATAAAAAAATTGGTGACCTTGCGGTAAGGGCATGGCTGACAAAGGAACCGGTTTCCTTTGAAGAGAGATTGAAAGGTTCGATGAAGGAGTTGCTTCCCGGAGACAACTGGGGAGCTCTGTTTGACTGTGCATGGTTCAATTTCAAAGGGGAAATCCCTGACGCATTCAAAAACCAGGAAGTGGTCCTTATAGTTGATTTAAGCGGTGAGGGCCTGATAGTTGATGAAACCGGCAGTCCTGTCCAGGGAATAACAACTGTTGCATCCCTGTACGATTTCAGCCTTGGTATGCCCGGAAAGAAAGTAGTATATATCAAGAATTTAGTAAAGGACGGCAGAACCATAGATATCTGGGTGGATGCAGGTAACAATGACCTTTTTGGCAGACATCAGAACAACGGAACATTGGCAGAAGCATATATTGCCTTATGCAATACCGAAATGCGTGCATTGTACTATGATTTTGAGGTTCTGAATGAAATGCGCATGCAGCTCGATGCAGACAGCGCACAGTATTCCAGCATTTTCTTTGCGCTTTACAAGGCTTCCAATGTTATGGAGAAATACACTGAACAAGAAGCAAGTTCCGCAAGATCCATACTGGCTGTTGAACTTGGGAGGAGAAACATTGACTCTCCCATTGAAGTAAGTGCAATTGGACATGCACATATAGATCTTGCGTGGCTTTGGCCCATAAGGGAATCAATCAGGAAAGGCGCAAGGACCTTTTCTACTGCACTCATGAACATGGAAAGGTATCCGGAGTATATTTTCGGGGCCAGTCAGCCGCAGCTATATCAATGGACCAGGGACAACTATCCGTCACTTTATGAAAGAATCAAGGAAAGAGTCGCTGAAGGAAGATGGGAAGTACAGGGAGGAATGTGGGTTGAATCAGATACAAATGTCCCTTCCGGTGAATCACTCGTAAGGCAGCTTCTGTATGGAAAGAAGTTTTTCAAGGAAGAGTTCGGCATCGAAGTGAGGAATCTGTGGCTGCCCGATGTGTTCGGATATTCAGCGGTTCTGCCCCAGCTTCTTAAAAAATCTGATATAGACTATTTCATGACAATCAAGCTGTCATGGAGTGAATTCAATGAGTTCCCGCATCATACTTTCATATGGAAGGGCATTGATGGCTCTGAGGTTCTTGCACATATGCCTCCTGAAGGGAACTATAACAGCAGCGGAGCTCCACGGGCCATCAAGGCAATAGAGAAAAAATACAAGGACAAGGGAGTATCAGAAAACTGTCTTCTGCTTTTTGGAATAGGAGACGGCGGCGGCGGACCCGGTGAGGAGCATATCGAAAGAATCGCACGCGAAAGGGAACTGAAGGGACTTCTTCCGGTGAAACAGGAAAAAGCAGCCGATTTCTTTGAAAAGCTGAACTCAAATTACGATGAATATAAAACGTGGAATGGTGAACTGTATCTTGAACACCATAGGGGAACATATACTTCCGAAGGGAATGTTAAGGCATATAACAGAAAAATGGAACTTCTTTTAAGGGAGCTTGAAATGCTTCTCATAATGGAAAATGCCAAATACCCCTTTGATGAAATTGAAGAAATCTGGAAGGAAGTTCTTTTATATCAGTTCCATGACATTCTTCCGGGAGATTCAATCGAAAGGGTGGTCATTGAATGTCTGGCAAGATATGAGATTCTTGAGAATAAAGTCAGGGGTATGATTTCAAAGGCTGTGCATGAGGATGTACAATCAACCAACTTGGCAAAGGTGTATAACACCCTTTCATGGGACAGGTCCGAGTGGGTAAATTACAAAGGCAACTGGAAACAAGTTCACATACCCGCACTTTCGGGACGTACAATCGATTTTCATTCATCCGCTGATACCTTTGATTCCATGACAGCTGAAGGCAATTGCATCGAAAATGCATTTATGAAGGTGACTTTTGATGAAGCCGGGTATATAACCTCAATACTCGACAAAGAAAACAGCAGGGAAGTCATGAAGGAAGGTAAAACTGCAAATAATCTCCAATTCTTTATAGATGAAGGAGATGCGTGGGACTTCCCCCATGATTACAGGATGCATCCATTGGGAACCCCCTCTCTGGTTGAATTCAAATATGAAATCGATGGTCCGAAGGTTTGGCGTAAGAATGTATATTCATTTGGTAAATCAACGATCACCCAGAAAGTCATTTTAACTGCAAGAAGCAGGCGGATTGATATTTGGACAAATGTTGATTGGAAGGAAACACATGTAATGCTTAGGACAGAGTTCCCGCTTGGTGTGAAGTCACCTGAGATAACCTGCGGCATACAGTACGGTTATATCAGACGTCCCAACCATCGTAATACAAGCCAGGATATGGCAAAGCTTGAAATCTGTGCAAACGGATGGGTTGACATATCACAGCCTGACTATGGTGTGTCTGTAATGAGCGACAGTAAATATGGTTACACCTCGGAAGAGGATATAATTGATCTATGTCTGCTAAGAAGTGCAACAGACCCCAATGTTGAAGGTGACCGTGGAATACATGAGTTCACTTATTCAATATATCCTCATACAGGTGACCATCTTACCGCAGAGGTTGTACAGGAGTGTTACAGGATGCAGGTGCCGCTTTGTGTTTATGGCACTTCAGATGGGTCAGATAGCAATAATTCTTCCTTTGTTGCCATTGATGCAGACAATATTATTATCGATACAATAAAAAGATCAGAGGACGGGCAGGGGTTCATTGTCAGGATGTTTGAAGCTCATGGATGCAGTACTGATGCAGTTGCAAGGTTCTGCAAAAAAGCCTCGAGTATCATTGAAACAAATTTGATTGAAAGACCTGTTGGTAAAGAGTATTCAAACACTGATGAGATAAAGCTTTCCTTCAGCCCCTTTGAAATCAAGACACTTAAAGTAATCCCATAAAAGTTCTTACTACTTACAGATAGCTGCAGTTTCAGAAGACAGGTATATGATTGATACAATAACAATTACGAACAGGAAGGTCCGATGACCTTCCTGTTTGTTATTTGGGAACAATCAATATACTTGAATCCGGTATTGTGCCTCCTCCGGAACCAATCTGGAATGTATAATAGCTGTCCAGTCCGTCAAAGGAATCCGTACTGAGGGAAACCTGGGCACCTCCTAATTCATAGTTTGAAACATCAGGTGTGAAGGTGATTCCTGTCGTTGCCTGGATGGCAGGTCCTGACGCATCTGAATCGCTGTAGCCGGCACTGAACCTGCCGGTAAAATCAATGAACTTCAGATATCCGAGTGTATCCCACCCGATTGCCTGGATTGCCGCTTTACCTGAGTCAGTTGAGATTAATGTCAAATTGGTATTACCCTGGATTACAACATTGCCAAAGACTCCAATGACACCTGTGCCACGGGCTGTAACAGTTGAGTTCACAAATAACCATTCATCGGAATCGTCGAATCCTTCGCCGGTCATTGCATAGTTTGACATTCCTGGAGTCGGTCCGGGTGAAGCGGTGATGTCAAGGGTAAGTCCATTGACATTCAAACCTGGACTGTACAATGCATCCATACCGATTGAAGTAATTGAAAGTGAAGGTGATGCACCCTGGCCTATAAGGTTAAGGCCCGATGCACTCCATACGGCACCAGCACCTATATATGAATTTATAAGTTCGCAGTTTCCTGCAATATTTATTGTGACTGTGTCTGTTGGAGCAGCGGCTATAACAAGCTGGCCGGTATGGTAAAGACCTTCTCCATCTGTATAAATTGGATATTCTCCATTCAATGAAAGGTCATTGAAGTTTATGTTTGTACAGCCTGTTCCAATCATGATATACATGAAGTTATTGCTTCCACTCAATGTCAGGCCATTTCCGGTTATTGTAAGCAACGGGACATCCTTTAGTATTCCATCGATGGTAACTGACTGAACTTCATAGGTATAGCCGGAAACATCCTTTCCGTTACAATTGACATCCTCGGTACTGATACCATCTGAAACATATATTCCCGTGGACTCTGCGCCTATGAGTTTTGCAATATATTGGGCTGTATAAGTTAGGTCTGATATTACATTTGAAATATCAGGGTTCCATCCAACGAACTCATAAGTATAAGTCGTGTCATCTGCCTTTACAGGCTGGTCTGGAATTACTACGGTATCCCCATAATGATATTTGTCTGAAACAAACGAGCCGCCTGCCGGATATGTACCGCCGTTTGCATCAAAACTGATGGTATATTCCCGTACTGTCTGAAGCCATAGTGCGGTAATTGTCATGTTACTTTCAAAGGTATCAGGCAGTGGAGCCGACCAGCCATCAAAGGTGTAGTTATAATAGGGATCAATCGGACGCACAGGAATTTCGCTGTCAATGCCCGTTGAGTCACCGTAGAATCCTGAATAGATTTTCGTGGAAGTACCATCGTTGAACTTTCCGCCCGAAGCGTTGATTGTTACTGTGTAAAGTATGGGTGAACCTTTTTCAAATTCTGCAATCAGAGTTGAGTTACCTGATATCACGAGCCTGTCATCAGTTGCATATAACACCGAGGAATCACTGCTCCAGCCTGTAAGGCTGTAGGAATAGCCTTGTATTTCAGGAGTGATTATACGGGAGCTTATTGTTGAAAGATTCAAGGATGTACCGTATGGTACCTGGATGGTTACAACCTCTTCTCCTTCATTGAATATGCCGGAACCGGAATCAAATGTCAGGGAGTAAGTCCTGTAGGTCCAATTCCATATGGCTTCATACCTTATGTGGTGATCTGCCAGTGAAATCATGTCCCAGCCCTCAAACTCATATACTTTGTCCTCAGTGTAAACTGTTCCAAGAGTTTCATTTTCCAGCATAAATGCATTGATGGATTCAGTGGTTTGATTGAAATCCCCGACAATCGTCTCATGGCTGCCACCTCCTGCCAAAGTACCATGGGAAGTATTGAAATCAATTGTATAAGTTATCGGAGATACATCATATTCAGCCTTTATGGTCAGAGCATCTGTTACAGTGAAAGAGTTGCCGCAATCCCAGCCGGTAAATATATAATCGTTGTAGACATCAGAAGCCCTTTCCGGGATATAGTCGATTATCTCAGACACATTGTATGTGCCAGGGGATAATTTGATCGTTTCAGAAAAGCTTCCTTCATGGGAACCTCCGCCGTAATCGATTGTGATGGTATATATTTTATTGTACACAGGCTTTATAATCCAATCAGCAAAAACCCCTGGATCATAGTAGGGATTCCATTCTTCAAACCCACCGCCGTCCTTTGATATCATCCAGTACATGAATCCATAGTCTTCGGAATCATTGAAATCCGGTTCTTCCGTTATTATTGGGGGCAGGTCACCTTCGTTTACAGTTACTGTATCCCTGGTATTACCTTCAGAATCCATGACTGTTATTTCATAAGTGCGATGTTTGACGATGGCCGAAAGTGTAATGTCATCCATTACATGTAAAATGCTGAAGAATGTCGGGAAATCAGGTTCTCCGTCACCATCCTCATCCCAGACGGGAAGATTGCAGCCCGGATAACCATTTACTGTGGAAACACTGAAAGCCTGGTTGTAGTCTATTTCCTGAACGAAAGTCTCTGCCTCGTAGGTTTCTGTTATTCCCATGTATGAATAGGAGAGGGCCGGATAATTGAGTGTTATGGTAAAAGGTCCTCCGTCATACTGTGCTTCATATAGATACTGTGAGCACTTATAAAACGGTGCTTCCCGGAAAAAACCACTGTAATAATATCCGATGCAATCATCATATGAGCCGGATGCACTGAACAGCGGTTTTGTAGTGTCAAGGTCTGAATAGACATAATCACCTGAAGGACTCCATATGGAGATAATGTTGTTACTGTCAATATCCATATATGTTGAATCACTTATAATTTCGGAAACGGTGTTTGTTACACCAAGATTTGCATAGGAAGAGCCGGGAATACCAATCCAACCCTTGAAAACAAGATTGTTTCCGGATGAATCATAATCTTCAGGCTGAACAGGAACTTCCCCCACATTGGCTGCATAGACATCGAAGTGCCAGGAATCACCATGATAGGTTATATATGAAACCAGTTGCTGGTAACGCTTCAGATGAAGGGTGTATGTGGTATCCTCATAGATTGGTTGTGTAGGGTCGTTTGTGTAGCCGATGAATTTGCTTCCGGTTACATAAGGAGAATAGTCAATGGAACCTGGTATATCACCAAAAGGCAGCCATTTTTCAGCTATTGGGTATTCTGTTCCGTCAATGTCAGCAACATAGGTGGCCTTAACTGCATTAAGATCAGGATTACCGGAAATATCGATGCCGGGATCAATCCATATCAGTTCAATCTGTTTCATTGTGTCCTGGCCGTTCCTGTTGGAAAAAGCCAGGTTGCCCCCGGTATAATATACATAAATTGTGATATCAAGTCTGGTGGCCTGTGGAGATACATAAGGGAGACTGTCATAATGGACTCCAAAGTTCTCCTTCAGCACTCTAAAGGTATAATCATCATCGCTGTACTCAAAGTATGGTGATGAAAATGAAATGGCAAAATTGGATATTATCTTGGACATATCAATTTCACTGCTTTGAACAATCTTACCGGTTTTCATATCAATATATTCTGCATCGAGCAGCCCTGCATTGCCATACAAAGGGAACTGGTCTTCGTTTATTATGACTGAACTGCTTTCGTCAAGGAAGCGAAGAAGGACGTATTGATAACCAATCTCAAGGAGTGGAAACTTGTCCTCATACAGGCTTGCAGAAGCCTTCACCTTGAACCAGTCAGACTTGGCGAAAGCCTTGAGCTCCACATAGATTCCGAGTTCCATATAAAGCCCGCCCTGCAGTGACACATCCTTTTGATCACTGTATTGCTGCAGTTTACTAATATTCAGATGCATGAAACCATAGATATCAAGATATGCACCTACCTCACCGCTGAAACCCACCTTTCCCAGTCCGGGAAGACCATATACGGAAAGACTGAAACTAAGTTTGATGCCGGCTTTGAAACCAAGATATCCGGCACAATAGAAATCAAATGTATATCGGTTGTTTCCAATCAGGGTGTTCTGATAGGTATCAACGCCGGTGATTGTATCTCCACTGATACCTGCCTGTTTGGCTGACATTACAGTAGCATGGGAAGATATACCTGCTGCAAAATTAACTTTTACAACGAAGTTAAGATCCACATTCAGCTGAAGAACAGGACATTCCTGGATGATAGGATATACAAGGGTTATCAAAGGTATGTCAAGAAGTGTAATATAATCACCTTTGCTGCCAAGGATTTCCTCCAGGAAGCTCGCAGCATCACTTTCGCTTCCGGGTTTGGTCATCTCCTCGAGTTCCTTTGTGATGTCAATATAATCACTGTCAGTTGTGTCAACTGTCTTTATAAGCACCGAAAGGTCAAAGTCAGTCTGTGAATAATTGTTTATTGCGAAATCAAAATACATATCAGGAATTATATTCTCGCTGAAAAAGTCCTCAATTGTATATTCATCATCATCTACCCAGGCGTCTCCCTGTGCTGTTGATTTTATACTTTCGGTTACGGTGAAAGTTGCCCTTATGCTTATTTTATTCTTGATTATTGTGTTATAAGTGAATGTCAGGGACATGGTGGTCCAGTCATCAGGTCCTGCGTTGAAGAAGTTGCTGTTCTGTGAAGTGGTAACATATGCAGAAACGGTCAGGTCCTGTTCAAGAGCCTGGTTGATAACCTGACTCATAATTTCCAGGGGGAATTCTATTTTATCCTCATCGTTTTCTTCTATAGGGAGGAACTGTTCTCCATCAGCCATTGATTCACTGACATAAGCACTTGTTATTCCGGATAATGAAAGCAGATCATTGAAAGTGGTACTCTGTGAGATTGCACAGGCGAGAAGAGATGTAAGCTGCCTGGTCCCCTGACTGTTCCTTGCCTCTTCTGCAATTTCATCAGTATCTATTCCGACTAGTTGATCTGACATCAGCATTTTATCACTGAAGTGAACATTGAGGTCTTCCAGGATTTCGGTAACCTTGCTTTCTTCGACGGTGAGCAGGACCATCGGCCTGCCATCAATATCTGAGGGGGGAGAAGCAAGCAAAACATTGAAGAACCGTGAATTATCATTTATTTCGCCATCCCAGAAGCATATGATTTCTCCTTTTGAAACAGCTGACGATACAGGAACATAATATGCCCCTGAATCCAGGATAATTGCATCGTTCCAATAAATGTACTTGATATCATCCCTGAGTTCAACAACCTCAACCGGTTCCTTGTATATTCTGAAATCCAGGGTGCGTACAGAGGGCGATTCACCATGGAATGAAATTGAATCATCAATCAAACTGAATCTGTAATGCCCTCCGTCTGTAAATGGTGTAAGAGGGGTTATATAATATGATCCATCAGAGTAGCGGACATCAAACTCGGGTAAATCGCCGAGATAGGTCGTAACCTGTATGTAGTCATGAATATTCTGTGCAGTTATAGTGAATGGTGAGACGATTGTAACAGCAAAATTATTTTTACAATCCTCAAGATATTTATCACGGTCCTCATATATCTTTGCATTGGCATCAGTCTTTTCATATGAAGCATAAAGAGTCATATTATGGTTGATCTGCTCATCTGAGTAAAAAGGCTTTTTAAAACCGGTATCATGATACCAGCCTGTGAATGCATGCCCAGTCTTGAATGGCGATTGGATTTCATCAAGTTTACCTCCATGGGGAACTTCAACTGAAGATATTTCCGAGCCACCGTCTGTATCAAAGGAAACTGTATGGACTCTCCCTGAACCAAGAAAAGAAAAGGGGGATTGCTGGCTTATGAGTGCATATCCCGGCAATATCAGTCCAAGTGCAAGTATGATTATTAAAATGACAGAAATAACCCTGGAAAGACTGCTTAATACCTTCTTTCTGAAAATGAAGGCAGCAATTGCACCGCAAAAAGAAACAGCAAGTACAATCCACCACACAAGAGTATTCATACCATCACTAAGATCTGCAGTTGTTACTGAGTCATCCGGATTATTCAATGTTACCTGTTCAGCTGAATTGTTGAAATCAGTCTCCCAAACTGCATCAGCAACCATAGGTACTGCCATCAATGATATAAAAATAAGGAAAGCCAAAAACAATGAATAGAAATGACGAATTCTCATAAATCCCCGATCCCAGTACAGGTATATCCGAGCGGACTTGTCCAGCACTGTTCCCCACAACCGGTACAATGACTGATAGGAAAAGCAGCCACTTATACAGATTTACTTCTTTGATTTAATACTAAGACTTTTGTTTGATTACGTCAAGAATTCAAAAAACAGAACCGAACGAATCCTATAGCACACTAATATTTACCTTTGACACAGTAAAATCAACCTATTCTTCTTATTGATAATCAACAATAAAAACTGACTCATACTCATCCAGCAATGACTCTGTATTGTCCTCGCTTCCAAGAAGAATATAATTCATGAAGTTTGCGATGAATTTCTGCTGGATATCGGCACTCAGATAACCTTTTGTATCACCGCTGATTCCAATGAGCCTGGGTACTGGTCCCATCTGATAGAGCATGGAAAAATCCTGGTGTTTTGAACCTGATATTTCATAGCTTGAAATATGTGATGAATCACTTCCATACAGAATCCTGATATAATCATCATTTATACCATCTGCCCAGGTTGAGCTTCTGAAGAAAAGTGCTGGCTGGCTCATCCCTGATTTCAGCATTTCTTCCCCGATCGGTTCAACCCACGGGTCAAGTCCCACGACGGCATCAATCATGGGATTTTCAATTGCTTGTTTTACAACACCGCCTCCTCCTGTAGAATGCCCTATGACGCCTATCAAATCCATGTTGATATGACCTTTGAAAATATCCGAAAATGTATCAAGGTAAGCAAGATGATTTATAACGGTTCCGGTATCGCCTGAATAAGTACCAACCAGATTACCGGCATATTCAGAGAATGAATCATCATCACCCCGTTGGGGAAGAGCCATGGGATCCAGAGGAGCGGTCTCCCCGTCATCAAAGACAAGTCCGACTGACCCATAGGTATGGTCGATGCTCACTGCAAGATAACCCATGCTTGCGAACATTTCACCCAGATCGGTATGAAGATTCCTGAACCCTGTCCAGCCATGGGATATTATTACAACGGGCATACTTTGTATGTCGTCTCTCAAAGGTGCATCGGTAGTGCTGTTGGAATCAATCAGGGTTATATGATCATAGACAAAGAAAGGGGCATTGAATCTTTTCATCAATCCGCGTGGCACTATTGTACCATCCTCTATCCACGGAGCAACATCACCCCGGGTATCATCATTTGTAGGATACCATAACTGTATTCTGATTTTTCTGGATTCACCCACGCGGTCCCCGTAGAGCTCGGTCCGTGATTCGTCGGTCAGGTCATAGGACGTGGTTCCCACCGCATATGGGCCTGCCGGTTTTCTGAGGTCACTGACAGGGAACAGAACAAGCAACAGAAGGCTTATTAAAACAATAATGATTCCTGTGACTGAATGCCATTTTTTATAGGGAATATAGGGTTTGATTTTCATTAAGTCATTTATTATATGAAGGCTTACCATAAGAAGTACCATGGCATAAAGGCCGTACATCTGCCACCTTGTACCTTCGAAAGCAATCTGCATCAATGCAGGAAGAAGTACAAAATACTCCCATAATGAATATGGACGGTTTCTTCGGACCATCCTGATGACCAGCATGGCTGCAACTGATATAAGTAAAATTGATTCAAACAATCTCATGCTATACTGATTCCCTGTGTCTGACATTTTGTAACATGTCAGGGTCTTGACTATTAAAAGCTCCAGCGGATATATTGAATTCCGGGAACCTCTCCGGCCTTAAGTCTTCCATAATAAACAGTTATTATAGAGCCATCGTCCAATTCCACACTGCAGGGGTATCCGATATCTATATCCATGCAATCCCGTACCAATGGAATTTCCGTTTCCCAGCTTTTGCCATTGTCCTTGCTTATCATTGCAGAAATCCCAAAAGGTTCAGAACGCTTTCCATATGTGGAAACAAGCATTCCGCTGCTGTGTGAAAGCAGATGAGGGGGCGAACCATCAACACCAAGGTCAACGGGCTTTGTCCAGGTTTTCCCTCCGTCATATGACTCGCACTGCCACACTGTGAAGCATCCGTCCTGAACCCTGATATGACAGATGAAATGATTTTCATCCAGTGCTATGCAATGAGGCTCACAAAGGGTCTTATTATATTCAGAGATCTTTGTAATTGTGCTGATCTTTTTGTATGAATAGTCTTCAAATATTTCGTAACAAAGTATATCTCCCTCGGGATCAGGCATACTCTTATGATTCTTTCCAACCCATATTATCCTACCGTCCGGGGTTTTCATGGGACCATGGGGAGAAGTAACGGGAATTGGTACAAACTCACTGAAGGACTCGCCACTGTCATGGCTTACATTGAAGGATGAACAGTAATACTTCCTTTCATCTTCGTCGGTTATACAGTCAAGATAACCATAGATCATTCTGATTCTTGCAGCGTCCTCAACACGACCGCTCCATGGAAGACTGATATAGTTCTTCTGGATTTCACGGGTATTGTTGAAACTAGTTACGATGAATCTGCCATCTCCGACATTAAGGATTCCCGCATCCCGGTCATCAAGGGGAGTGTCCAGTGCAATCATGGGATTGCTCCAGCTTTTGCCATTATCATGACTGCGCATCATGATGACCTTGCCGAATGGGTCGACATGGGCTGTTCTCATTCCGGAAGCTACAACCAGAAGATCACCGTTGTCTGTCCTGGCAATGCTTGGCCAGGCTGCGTAACCAAACCTGCTCTGTTGGTTTGAGTATACGGTTCCGCGGGATATTACGCTGATTGAATATGACATTGTCTGACATCCTTTCGGGTTATGTTTGAATTGTCATCTGTATTGTTCTGCTATTAGTATATCCTATTCAGGACCATAGGAAAATCTGATGGAGCTGATATTTGTAAGATAAAACAGAGGTTGTCATTGACGATATGTCGGTATACCGATATAATATAACAAGAGGATAGTAGAATGATAATCAATGAATTATTGGCTAAGAACAATATGACCCCCTATAGATTGTCCAGGGTCAGTGGTATAGCTCATACCACACTGAATGATATAATCAGTGGTAAAACCAAACTGGAAAAATGCTCGGTTGGCACTGTATATAAATTAGCAAAGGCCCTTCAAGTATCCATTGAATATTTGATTGAACCATATGATGAGACGCCGGTGGATTCACGTCAGAACTTTGAAACATTCAAGAGCAATGTAAAGCATAGGGTAAAGGATATCGGTGATATTGATTTTATCATTGAAACAATCGAATCCGATATTATCCGAAGATATCATAAAGCAGGCTGGTATCCCGAAGCACTTTATCTTCTTGCCATGGTAGATTATTTGAGCCAATGCAATAAAATTCCCCTTTGCGGGGATTTCATCGATATCCGTTCAGTGAAGTTGAAGACTGCAATATTCCCCTCGGATGTTATTGTCAGAGCCATAGCTGAAAACAGTGATTTGGTCAAAGAAGAAGCAATCAGAAATTCAATCCCTGAGTTCATAAGATTCAACATCATTGAAAACGAGGTACGAAATGTCATATGAAAAATCCTTCACCAAGGAAAACCTCGACTATTACCTGAAGGAATTGGCCAAGGAATTCCGTAAACAAAACGGAAGGAAGACACCTGCGGAAATTGTCCTTGTTGGGGGTGCTTCCGTTCTTATCAATTATGGTTTCCGTGAGATGACATATGACTTGGATGCCTGCATTCATGCTTCTTCGGTCATGAAGGAAGCAATCAACAATGTTGGAGACCGTTTCGGGCTGCCAAATGGATGGCTGAATGATGATTTTACCAGTACAAAATCCTACACACCAAAGTTGATACAATATTCCAAACCATACCGTATATATTCAAATATTCTGAGCATTAGAACTGTTACCAGGGAGCATCTTATTGCCATGAAGTTGGTATCCGGGCGCATATTCAAGAATGATTTGTCTGATATAATTGGGATTCTTCATTATCACCATATTACCGGGCATCCCATTACATATGAGCAGATTGACAGGGCTGTAACTGATTTATATGGAAACTGGTCGGAAATTTCAACAGAAGCCACAGCCTTCCTGGATACTGTATTGAAAGCTTCTGATTTAGAAAAACTATATAAGCAATACCGCGATGAGGAAACTGATAACCATGATATCTTGATCACACTCAATAATCAAAACCCGCAGTTGATAAACGAAAATAGCATTGATAATGTTCTAAAAGTCGCAAAGCAAAAGAAAAAAGACAGTAATTCCGAGAGTTGAAAACCATTGAAGTCAGTAAAATATGTTCTGTAAAGGCTTTTTCATTTTAAATTCAGATTGCAAAAATATAATGTAGAAAACCTGAACGGAGGATATATAAGTGTTACTTAAAAAATCATCTCTATTAATGATAGGATTTGTAGTGGTAGGTGTTGTTTCCCTGGCCGTAGGTTCAATGATTCCACCAAGACAGGAGGAAGCAGCCACCGATGCAGTAACCAGCAGCACAGTTACTGTGACACCTGCGCCTACACCAACACCAACGCCAACGCCGACACCTACACCTACACCAACGCCAACGCCGACACCAACACCAACACCTACACCAACACCAACGCCGACACCGACACCGACGCCAACTCCTGCACCAACGCCAACACCTGTACCCACACCAACACCTGCACCAACACCAGCACCTGCACCGGAGGCAGTAGAGCCGGCAATATACCCGGAAGAACTGACTCTTGCAGAAGAAATCTCTGAGTTTACACCTGAAGACCTTGTTCAATATAACGGACTCAACGGACAGCCTATGTATATTGCATACGAAGGAGTTGTATATGATGTCAGTTACATTGAATCATGGGTGAATGGACTGTACCCCGAATTGGTCCGCGGAAGTGACATAACAGAAATTTTCAACGACCTTTCGTATGATATTGAAATTCTTGATCACTCTATCATAAGAGGAACCATGGAAGGTCATTCCTTTGCTTCCGCTGACATGGTTTCCTTGATGAATAATATTAGTATACCGGAGGATGATTCTGATGACAGTAGTGATGAACAGACATCGGGCACACCTTCGGTTCCGGTTGTCGACAGCAGTTCTTCTGCAACTGTTGCCCTGCCTGTACAAAACCATGATGATGATGACGATGAAGAACATGAAGATGATGAACATGACGATTGATTCGTTTGATATTTACAAAAACCCCTGTTTTCCGAACAGGGGTTTTTTCATGTATGAAGGAAAAGTGCTATACCATATGGGGAAGCATAACAGTAAATTCCGTACCTTCATTTTCCTGGCTTTTAACATCAATGGTACCTTTGTGCAGTTGAATAATCTCCTTTGCCATAGAAAGACCAAGACCATATCCCGGAATATCCCTGGAACGTGACCTGTCCTGCCTGTGGAACCTTTCGAAAATTCTTCCGAGGTCTTTTTCTGGAATTCCAATGCCGGTATCACGCACCTTCATACAAATGAATTCTTTTTTGCCCCTGGAAATAACATCGGCTTCGACAAAAATTTCTCCATCAGTTTTGTTATATTTTTCTGCGTTATCAATCAAAATGGATACCATGGAGTCAATCATCTGCGAATCACCATTTATTGTAAGTCCATCGCTGAAGGCTTTGTGGTATTCAAGATTCTTTTCAGGACGAAGGGTACGGAACTTTTCAATATTATTGTCCAGAACCTTTGAAAGATCAACGGTTTCAAATTTAGGTTCAATGCTTTTTGAATCAGTTCTTGCAATGAAAAGCAGGTTTTCAACCAGGCGTTTCATGTTCAGGGTTTCAGCCTCAACATCAGAAACCAATTCCATGTTCTGGGGATCATGCCCGTCATTCCTCTTTTTCAACAATTCAAGTGACAACAGTATGATACTTAGTGGAATCCTGAGCTCATGAGAAGCATCACCTATGAAATTCTCCTTGGTCTTATAAGCTTCCTTGATGGGCTTTATTACTCTGCCTGCAAACAGATACCCTATCCCGATTGAAATAAATAATCCTGCAATTGTTACAAGGATCATTATAAGACGCAGATTATCGAGTGTATCATATGCGGCTGATACATCTTCTCCGATTGAATAATATCCCATTTGTCTGCCATCAACCATTATTGGTCTTTTCACAACAAGATAAATGCCGTTTCCCTGACCGGTAAGATCAATCAGTTCAGGTGGGTTTCCGGATTCAAGGGACAAACTTATGGTATACATTTTATTGAGTAAATTACTGTCTGAACTTTTCCATTCGAGCAACTCACCATCATTTGAATAGATGAAATAGAAACCAAATGAATTCAGGATATTCGGTATATATAGTTCCGTATTATCAGAAAATGTAACGGTGCCGGTATCCGGTGCCGTGGTTTGTTCCGGCTCATTTGGTGCTGCCGATGAGACCAGAGAAATATAATTGCTTAAATTTCCATTGGCCATGACAAGATATCTCCCGGTCATCAAAAATGGATGACTGGATTCATCATCATCATCATCTTCATCATCTTCTGCTGAATCATCATCCTCATGGTTTTTTGTATCTTCAATTGATTCATTTGGTGAGGGTGTTACTGTTGGTTCCGGTGTATTATGCTCTTCTTCTTCATCATCCTCTTCTACCGGTCTGATATTTTCATCATAGGTTGGCGTTGTCCATTCTGAGCCTTCTATATCCACCAAAATCCTCTCAATGTCATCTGCCAACCGATTTTCATTGAATGAAGACAGGGAGACATATATGAGAATATTGGAGACAAGAAGAATTGCCATAAGGACAGAAGTGTAAACCAGTATCAATTTCAATTGCAGTTTTCTAAACATCCGTAAGCTCCAGTTTATAACCTATGCCCTTTATTGTTCTTATGATACCTCTGTCCTTGTTACCCACTTTCTTTCTAAGCAGTCTTATATGTGCATCAAGATTGTTTTCCGTTATTTCACTGTCAATACCCCAGACTCTGTCGATCAAAACCTTTCTGGGAATCACGTGACCTGCATTTTCAAATAAAAAATTGAACAACTGATACTCCCGATTGGATAGATCCACGGTCACATTGTTTTTATATACGGTCCGGGTTGCCCTGTTAATTGAAAAGTCGGCTATGGTGCGTATGTCATCCATCAAACGAATGCTGCTTCTGCGTGCAAGAGCCTTGAGTCTTGCCAGCAGCTCAGGATATTCAAAGGGTTTTACAAGATAATCGTCTGCGCCTGATTCCAACCCGGTTATCTTGTTTTCAAGTGAATCACGGGCTGTCAGCATCAGTACAGCACCGTTGTAATGGTCTTTTCGTAATTTCCGGCAGGTCTCAACTCCATCAAGGACAGGCATCATCCAATCAAGTATAACTACATCATATTCGTTGCAACTGCAGTAATGCAGCGCCTCACTGCCGTCTTTTGCATAATCAACCTGATAACCTTCCTTTTTCAATAAGGATATCAAAAGCCATGCAATCTTGGGATCATCCTCTGCCAGCAGCAAAAGCATCAAAACCTCCTGTTATTTCCGAAAAACCATATTATGTTAATTATTCCCAATATCCAGGCAGAGTATCAAAAGAAGAATGGCAGAGCACAGAGCATCACGGTATTAACAAAAGTGGATTAAAAAAGTCAATAATGTGATAAAATTACAAATGATTGTAAAACAAACGTACAATATGGAAAAGAGTCATCCATGAAAAGGAAGTTTCTCATTGCGATTTATATTATCATTTCCGCATTGCTTATATCCTGCGGGGAAGATGTTAATGTTACGACAGCTATGCCATCAATAACAAATGATATTCAAATAGATTATGGTGTATTCGAATTAACAAGCGTAAGCTCATACTTTGATTCTTATTGCTGAGGCTTGTATGGTAATGAGCAGGAAGCAACAGAATGGGTGGAGATAATTGAATCAAAATATAATATTGATGTTCTGATATCCTCTGTATACGAAGCTCGAAAAGAGTCAGTTGTGTTTAACTTCACATATAAAAGCGAAGAGTATGACTATATAAAAAAAGGGATTGAAACAGGTTTCATTTCCGGATTGTTCTATATATATAATGACCAGATGCTTAAGCAGCTTGTTGAGAATGACCTTGTAATACCTGTGGATCAATATCTGGAAAAAAACGAGAACTGGGGAATGTTTCCATTGGTTTGGAAAAATGCATACACTTTGGGCGGTGAGTGCTGGGCCTTACCGACAAGAAGTGAAGAAAATATATATTTACGACAAATAAGACTGGACTGGCTTAAGACCATAGGCATGGCCATGCCGAATACAATTGCAGATTTCCGAGATGTTATCTATGCGTTTACATATGACGACCCTGATAATGATAAAAACAACAATACAAGTGGCGGGGAACATACGGGCATCAGTGGTGTCGAGGATATATTCAATTCTTTTGATGCAAGATTAAGTCAAGGAGGTTACCCGGGACCGGTTTGGAATCCTAATTCAAATATTTGGGAAGATAGTGTGACGAAACCTGAATTCAGGGAGTGTCTTGAATTTATAACCGAATGTGACTCCATAGGTGTTTTCATTAACAATAGAATAGGTGAATATGACAAGAGTTTCTACTCCGGATATTCCGGAACCAATTATTCAGCTTACAGATACACTGATCAAACGGGACTAACATCAATCCCGGGAACTGAAAATGGAATGGCTGATATAGGATATATATTGGGATTGACCCATATCATTGACAAGAACATCACCGGAGTTTTTACTGATTATTCAATTCCGGTATTCCTTACCATCAACAGCAGGAACCCGGAGGATACAATTAACATATATGTAAATGTTTTCCTGTCAGATTTTGATGGTTATATAATGGGAAGATATGGCAGCAGGGAAAAAATCACAGTGCTGGATGATAATACCATAGCCTATAAATCCAAGGATTCAGAGGGTAATCTCAATTATTGGCCGGGTATCGTTTCTTATTCGCCCATTTATCAATATGAGCAAGTGGCTGAATACAATACTGAGATTCCGGAAAATCATCGCATAAAACAAGATATTATCGATGAGAATCTTGGAATCAACAATTTGTTTTACTTATATCCATGGAATGATGAATTCCTGAATTTTACCGGTAGCAAGGAACGGCTGCTGAGGACTTTTGGCTCAGTCTCAAAGTCTATGATATCGAGAGTGATCAATGGAGAAACAAACATTGACGATGCCCTCTTGGAATATGAAAAAAATTATACACAATATGATATAGGTGAACTTGTATTTCAACTGAATGAAAATATTAACAATTAACGAACCACATGAGAGTTGTTGCAAAGAATAGTCTTTCCTGCGCAGTGGTTCCTTCACCTCGAGAATTTCGAAAAAGGGTAAGAGTCCATGACTGAGAACTTAAAACACAACTGGGCAGTTGTTCCGATATGTAAACATTTTGTTAATATTGTCTTGTAAGAAGCAATGCTGAATGGGATGGGCGTATAATGGAATTGGTGGTTATTCTTATCAATTTCACATCCGGTGGGTTTGCTATTAGTAAGCTTGAGTGAGTTAAGACTGCAGGAGGTTTATATGAACAAAGCGAAAAGTTACTTGCTTGTTTTTTTAACACTTGCAGTTGTGACTGTGAATATAACATCATGTAAATCAACATTGGATTCTGAGATAAAGATTGATAAACCAGTGATTGAGGATACAAAAAATGTTACTGAGACAATTAAGGTTCCTGTATGTTTTTCAAGCCGGCAGAACAATGAAACAGATGCCATAGTAAATGAAATTCTAAAAGATAAATATAACCTGACAATTGAGTATAACCGTAAACCTGTTGTCAGTGAAGCGGATATTGCAAACTTTGATGGCCTGGTTTTGATAGGTTATAAGGAGTTTTTTGATTATTTTCCGAACAGAGCTAAATCAATGCTGCCAATGACAGAGTTTCTTTCAGAGATAGAAGGATGGAAGACCTGTCCTGATTTTATCAGGCAGGCATTCTGCCAGTATGACGGAGAGAACTGGGCCCTGCCTTTGTATGCCCAGGCTCATGAACCCTTTCCAGTCAGGGTTTACAATGGAGATATCCTTGATTCTTTGGGATTGAAGAAACCTGGCAGTATAGAAGACTTCACTTCAATGCTGGAAAAAGTGAAGGAAAATTACCCTGATGTAAAACCTATGATGGTCTCTGGTAACTCAATTTTATATTATTGTTCTGACATACTAAGAGCATTTGGTGTACCGGTATACTCTTATGGCAATACGTTCAGTCAGATTGTATATGATAAAAGAGCCGGAGGGTATGTCGATGTAGTGATGTCAGAAAGATTCATGACTGCACTGACATATCTCAAGGATCTCTATTCAATGAATCTGATGGACATTACGGATTACTATGAAAATACAATGTATAAACTGTTCAACGGAAGAATGTATTTTTCGTTATATGGTAGATTTCCGGTAAGCGACGATATGATAAGTACGGATTTCAATACTGAATACAGCAGCTTCCTTATGAAGGACGATGCTGAACTGCAGCAAATATTTCTGGATGACTCCTTTATGGTTGCAGTATTGGGCGGAGCAACTGAAGACCCCGGGAAAATTCTGGATGCATTTGTCAGCAGCTTCTATATTGATGAATCCGGTATCCGTGATGTCTCATATGGTCTCAAGGAGTTGGTGGGTTACGAAATGCCTGATGGAAATATTTTGACACCTGAATATTCTCAGGGTGTGAAATTCCTTCCTATGGATACATCAGCACTACTGGATGTGCCTGAGTTCAATATCGCTTTCAATAACGAGAAGTCCCTTCGCATTACACAGGAAATCAAGGCCGATTACATGAACTCCGTTCCCGGGTATTCCCAGCCATACAGTAATGACTTTTTCCATGCATATATTTCCTTATACACAAAACAAAAGGAAGATATGGCAAATAGTCTTAATAATCTGGTCATGGAATACCTTCAGAATGACATAAGTAATGAAGATTTCATGGATAATTACCTTAAGCAGATGAATGATCTGGATGCAGAAGGAATTATTAATTCGAACAACAACCAGTGGGGGCTTGTTGAGTTTTCGTACGATGAGTAATGATATTCATTCATATTATTAAACATTGGTTTTCACAATTCAGGGTTTATGAAAATGAAAGTACTTATATGGGTTTTAAAAGTAATTCAGCATGGTTTTCATCGCAAGTAGAAAGATAATCAAGGCAATGGCAAAGGACCGGTACACATAAAAGGAGATAGATGGCAAATAGAATAAAAGCAACCTTACTGGCATTACTATTGGCAATTATCACAAGTTGTTCTAATTCCGGTGTAAATACATCAGAAACCCCGAATATTTCTAATGCAGACAAAGACACTTTTTTCATTAAAAGTATTGTTTGGACTGAAGACGAGTTTTATAAAAACACTGACAGCTGGGAACAGTACATAAAAGACACATTTGACATCAGTATCAAAGTAAAGCAGATTATTAGAAATCCCATGGAGCCATTCAACTTCCACAGTGTTATTAATAATGCAGGTGACGAGGGAATTGTTTTTTTTAATAACGCTATGATGTTTTATCAATTTGCTAAAAACGGAGCCTTGCTTAACATGAGTGGGTCCCTGGATTCATCAAGCTATATCGATACCCAGGGAAGTTTGTATTCCAATGTTTATAAATTGGACAACCAAATATATGGCATACCAATTGAAGAAAATTTGTATGTTTCTTCAAGGCTATACTATTCTGAATGGCTGGGCGGAGAAGATCCCAAGGAAATTGATACTATAAGTGAATTGTATGATTATATATACAAGGTGACATACAACGATTTAGATCACAATTACGAAGATGATACCCCGGGATTAACAGTAAACATATGGAAGATAAATGAAGAACTTCCAGACATTTCAAAATCATTTGGTTGCTATTTCCCTTTTAACGACACAAAATCTTTATCATATAACCCAATCACTGATAGTTTTGAAGATACTGTATTTTCGCCAAATTTTAAAGAATATATAATGTTTTTAAAGGATATGTCTGACAAAAAAATGATGGTTACTGATGCATACGACAAAGGTGAAATTCTTGCATCAGACAATCCAAACATAAATCCACTCATACGTTTTAGAAAGCCTGTAGCAACATTTTGGGGAAGGTTAATAAATTATGCCAACAGTTCTGAATATAGTGTCGGCTCAGTTTCTATTAAGGGTAGCAATGAAACGTATTTGCATGAAATAGAAGGATATTATGGTTTTAAATGCTATGGGATACTTGCCGGAACAGATAATCCAACAGATTATCTGAATTTAATAAACGAAGCATTTACTACTGATGACAGATATTATTTGGCATTGATGTATGGCGTACCTGATTTGGATTATAAAGTATATGAAGGGAATAGAATTTCATATATGCTTGATGATACAAGTTTAAACATTGATGCCCCTCACAAAGGTATTTATTCGAGCAGTGTTAATAAAATTCCCGCTTATCGAGGTAATTACGATCAAATATACAGTCAGTATGAAGAAAAGATTACAATCTATAAATCGATTGTTGAACAGCTTGACTACAGGAAATCATATGCCCTGCCTTTTGAAAATACATTTCAGTATTTATCCGAGAGTGGGGTCATTGATGGCAATATGCCTGAATATATAAATATAATAATGAATCCAGTTTTTAACTGTTTATGGCAAAATAATAACCAGCCAGCGCGGAAGCTAAGAACCCTACCAGCAGGAGCATGAAAAAGCTCCACTGCACACCCCCTAATAATGTATCCTTTTGGTTAGAGCAAATAACTGAAAGGAAGATTGGAGATGTTGACAATGGAGCATGTATATCATATCAGATATGAGTACTATGAAAATGAAAAAAGTATTCGGGAAATAGCTAGATTAACCGGACACGACCGGGAAACGGTTGCTAAGTACATTAGTAAGGAGAACTTTAATTTGCCAAAGCCCATCAAGTGCAAACGCAAGAGCAAAACAGACAAATACCGTGACCAAGTCCGGGAGTGGCTCATAGCGGATGAGAAAGCACCACGAAAGCAGAGGCATACAGCCAAACGTGTTTATGATAGGTTGAATGAGCAGGAAAGGAATGCAAACGAGGACTTTGATGTTTCAGAGCGTGCGATTCGAAGTTTGGTCGCTGAATTGAAGCGGGAACTGAACCAGCAGGAAGTAGCATCACTGCCACTACTGCATCCTGCCGGCGAAGCACAGGTTGATTTTGGTGAAACCCATTTCAACGAGAAGGATATATATTACGAAGGCAATCATCTGACTATGACATTCCCGCACTCAGATACGAAATATGTTCAATTGTTCAAGGGTCAGATCTTTGAGTGTCTGGCGCAGGGTTTGACAAATATTTTTTATCATATTGGTTATGTGCCTGATGTAATCAGGTTTGACAACATGTCTACCGCTGTGAAGGCAATCAAGGCTCAGGGTGAACGTGAGGTTACAGACAACTTCCGTCGCTTACAGTGCCATTATGGCTTCCAAAGCAATTTCTGCAACCCAGAATCAGGCCATGAGAAGGGTTCTGTAGAAAATTATGTGGGTTACAGTCGTCGTAACTACTTCGTCCCTGTACCTAAGATGGATGACCTGGAGGAATACAACCGTAATCTTCTTAAACAGTGTGACAAGGACCTTGACCGTGAACATTACAAACATCAGCAACAGGTCCGACAGCTGTTTGAGGAGGACAAGTCTGCTATGAAGCCGTTACCAAGGTATGCGTTTGAGGCATGTCGATACGTCATAGCCAAGACAGATCAGTACGCCATGGCAAAGGTGTTGCAAAACAAGTACTCCACAGCCGGGGACCTGGCCCGCCAGGAAGTCACACTTAAGCTTGATGCATACCAAGTAACAGTACTTGATGACAGAATGCAGCCCGTAGTCACACACAAACGGCTGTATGGCAAGAACAAGGAATCCATGATCTGGGGGCCTTATCTGGATGTACTTGCAAAACGTCCGATGGCCTTGAAATACAGCGGTTTCTTTGAGGGTTTGCCTGACCCTGTACGACATTTCCTTGATGGCTGCAGTCTGGAAGACAAGAAGCAGGTTATGGGTGTGGTTGCACAAATATGCCGTGAAAAGGGCATGGACAAATCAGTAAAAGCACTAATGGATGCCGTCAATATGAACCCAAAAGATGCAGATACCTTGATTACGGCATATGCATTTGTGCTTAACAAGCCGGGTCAGCTTCCCAAGAATGATGTACCGGAATATATCCCGAAGCTGAAAGACTATGTGCTCGATTTTGCTGACTACGCTAAACTGATGGGAGGTCCCGAATGCAGCAACAATTGATTCGTGACCTGTGCAGACAACTGAGACTTGGCTCACATATCGCTGAGACATATCCTGAGATACAGGCCAAAACCCATGAGGAGTTTCTTCTCAGAGTTTTGACTGATGCTGTCAAGGACCGCGAACTACAGCGGCGTAACCGTTACATAAGGCAGGCTGGTTTCGATTTGATGAAAAGCTTTGAGGATTTTGATTTCTCCAATGTGACGCTGCCATCCAGTACAACAGCGGAGCGTTTGCGTTCTTGTGAGTTCGTCAAGAACAAACAGAATTTGATTCTCTATGGCCGTCCTGGGACCGGCAAGACCCATCTGGCAACAGCACTTGGCATTGAAGCTTGCAGGAATGATTACAGTGTGATGTATTTCAAGACCAGTAGACTGGTAAATCTTCTTTCTCAGGCAAGGGCTGAGAATAAAGAACACAGGTTCTGGAAGAAACTGGACAAGGCACAGGTTCTGATCCTTGACGAATGGGGATATATTCCATTTGAGAGGGTCGGAACACAATTGCTGTTTGAGGCAATTTCCGCATGTTACGAGAAAAGGAGTGTGATACTGACAACCAACTTGCCATTTGATGAATGGAACACTATTTTTTATGACCAGAAGCTGACAACAGCCATACTTGACCGCCTGGTGCATCATGGACTTCTCCTGATGCATGAAGGGCAGAGTTATCGGCTTCAGCATTCTAAGATGCAGTAATTATCGGCCCATGGGGGTGGCTGGTTTCTTAGCTTCCGAAGTGGCTGGTTTTGGTCTTGCCAAACACATTTTAACGATGGAGTAGGAGTTGATGCTGCAATTGATGAGTATAAGCGACTATTCTTTATTGCCGGGCTGGATTTCAAGTTAACTGAATTAAACAGGAACATTGGCAGTCAAACAGCGTTTGAATATAATAGATATAATTGAATCTATCTTTATAAGAAGAATAGGCAACATGAAAATTCTTCTTTATAATTTTAAACAAAGCAAAGAAAGCTGGATTACTATGAATTTATCTATAGAAAGACCGATAAAGAAAACCATATTAATTATCTTAATTCTGGTAAGCCTTGTGTTCATATCATGCAATAATGGAACGTATAAACATGGTGGAACGGATTTCAAGGGATATGAAATAGTGTATCGGATTCTTTCGGATAAGCAGGTTGAAGAAGTTGAAAAACAAATTACCTTTGTAAATGAAATGCCTGGCAGCCTAATGAAACTTGCCGGTGAATGTTCTGTTGTAGCAGAAATTGAGATTGAAAGCATTGATACGGTTGCCTATAAAAGAAAGGAATCACCGATACAGCATGAATCTTATTTCTCTATACTGAATGGCATTGTCAAAAATGTATACAAGGGTGAAAGTCAAGTTGTCATAGGGGATAAAATCAAGATTGAAACCGATAAATCATTTGTTTATCTACAAGATTTGCATTTATATTTGGAAACAGGAAACAGCTACTATATGTTTCTATTGGAAAGGAGCGAATCCTGGTCTGCTGAACTGGTAGATTATATATTAGTTCTGGAAACAAAAAGTTATGATTATATGACAAATATATTGTCGCAGTGAAGAATAAATATGATGCAATTTATTGGATGATGTAGTTCTTTTTTGTCTGAAGGATTGATTGTTTGTAAACAATTGTATTTGGTTACAGCCGTTAAGGGGCTGTCTCAAATAGACAGCCTCTTTTTTAAAATGAATATAACGCCAAACGG
>DAINQB010000010.1:0-52363 GCA_036743175.1 Bacillota bacterium
GGGCAAACCCTCCGTAAGGCGGGGACGCAAAGCCAGGAGTCCCAAGTCGGATCGTTCGGTTGCATAATTTAGGGATGTTAGAATGTTACACAAGTATTAGGAGGGTAAACATGAGAAAGAGAAGGAAAGGAATACTGGGATTGGCTATTGCTTTAGTCTTTATTATATCCCAGTTGACAGGAGTGGTCAGTGTATATGCTGATCCCCCTGAAGAAAAGGTGACAGGTACTATAAGATATACATCAGGTACAAGCAGTTATCTTACAGCTACCTACAGTGGACTCAGTCCGCTTCCAAATGAATTCGGTATTGGAAACAGTGCGTATAATGCCTGGTGTGTGGATAATACCAGAACAATCAGTACCGGAACGAACTATGCAGTAACTGTTTACAGCCCATATGATGGTACATGGGTAGATGATGCATCCATAGATGCTCACAGCAATTGGGTAGATATTCCCTGGGATGATATCACATGGATTGTAAACAACAGAAGCGGATATACAAAGGACGAGGTACAGAATGCCATATGGCATCTGACAGATGGAATCAGTGTTTCAGGTAATGCGCTTGCACTGATAAACAGCATACCATCAACAGTTGCACCTGGTGAAACATATCCAAAACAGATTCTTGTAAACTGGATGGGCAACGACAGGCAGCTTTTGGTAACCGAATATACACCCCCAAGTTTCACAGTAACCTACAACTCAAATGGAGGCAGCACCCCGGCTCCTGTTGACAGTGCAAGTCCATACTACCCGGGTGAAGAAGTAACAGTCCTTGGTCAGGGTGAAATATCATGGGCACATCATACTTTTGAAGGCTGGAACACAACATCCGGAGGATCAGGAACGGATTATGATCCGGCAGATACTTTTGATATGGGTTATGCAAATGTGGAACTGTTTGCACAGTGGGAACCCATAGACTATACAGTAACCTATGATCCAGGTGATCATGGTACCTTTGATGCAGATGTTACTGAAGGACTCCACTTCGGAGATGATACTCCTGTCGCACCGGAAACCCCCGGAGAAACCGGATGGGAATTTAACGGATGGAGCCCCAAACCAACTGAAACAGTGGAAGGAAATGCTACATATACAGCACAATGGATACAGGTATTCACCGTAACCTACGACCCCGGAGATCATGGTGATTTCACTGCAGTAGTACACGAAAACCTGCATAATGGTGACGATACACCTGCCGCACCCTCAACCCCGGGACAGCCCGGATGGTCATTCAGCAGCTGGAGCCCCACACCAACCACTTTGGTGTCAGGTAGTGCGGTTTATGTTGCCCAATGGACGCAGGATGAATATACAGTAACCTTCGAACCCGGCAGCCAGGGAACCTTTGAAACCCAGACTACTACGGGACTTCATTATGGCGATGACACGCCAACTGCACCTGAGACTACAGGCAATGCAGGATTTACATTTACAGGATGGAATCCTTTGGTGAACCTTGTTGTTACAGGAAGTGCAATTTATGTTGCACAGTGGGATCAGGACATTTACACAGTAACATATGATCCGGGTCTTTACGGTACTTTTGATGCTCAGGTAACCGGTGAATTGCTTTATGGCGATGATACGCCGGCACCACCGGAAGAAACTCCTTCAGAACCCGGATGGTTATTTGACGGATGGAGTCCGGTACCTTCTGAAATTGTTACCGGGAACGCCACATACATTGCCCAGTGGGTACAGATTGAGTATACTGTGACCTATGAACCAGGCGACCATGGTACTTTTGAAACTCAGATTACAGAAGGACTCCACTATAATGATGATACGCCTGATGCTCCGATTACGACCGGAGATGAAGGTTGGGCATTCAATGGATGGACACCTTCAGTTGAGTCACTTGTCACAGGAAATGCTACTTATACTGCTCTTTGGACATTGATACCGGTTGATGGACTGGATATTACCAAATCCGTCAATTTTGATGATGTTTTTGTAGGTACAGAAATTCAGTTTACAATAACAGTTACTAACACTGGCAATACAGTACTTTATTCGGTAAATGTTGTTGATGAGATGCTCGGTGTTTCACAGTCATTTGAACTCCTGGATCCCCAGCAAAGCGAGGAAATAATTGTTTCCTATACAACTACTTCGGAAGATGTTCCCGGATTCACAAATACAGCTGTAAGCACAGCCTTAGGCCAGACGCAGGAAGTACTCAGGGATGAAGCAAGCGTTAGTGTAACAGTAAGTCTGTTGCCTCCTCCGCCTCCGCCACCGGTTCTGGTACCCGGAATATCAGTTAGCATAACTCCGGATGCTGCCTTGGTTGAGTCAGGGACACCTGTAACTTTCACAATGAATGTGACCAATACAGGACTGCTTGTTCTCTACAATGTAGAAGTGGTCAATACTGACCTTGATTTCAGTACAACCATACCAATACTTTATGTTCTGGAAACGCAAACCTTTACTGTAACCAAGACTCTGACAGAAGCAGGTGATTTCAGTTACACTGTAACTGCTACAGGAACAGCACCTAGTGTTTCCGCGGTAAGCGATACAGATGTAACAACTGTTGGGGTATTCACTACAGAGATACCAGAGAATCCACCGGAAGAACCGGTTATACCTCCGGATGAACCGGTACCCGGTGACACTGTGGAAAATCCACAGACCGGTGTTCTTCCGGCATCTGCTCTTGCCTTCTCAGGAATATTCACTTTGGGAGCAGGAATCATAGCACTCATCAAGAGAAAAAAAGAAGATGATGGGGAAGAATGAATTTAGTCAGCTTTAGATCCACGAATTGATAGCAGGGAGCTCATATGAGCTCCCTGTTTTACAGTTGTTTTTTGAAGGCAAGACAGGGTAAAATAGACATAATGGAGAAATGACATGAATGAGCAAAGCAGGAAAAAGGGAAAAATCAAACGTCGGTTGCTTAATATATTTATTTTAATATGTTTCATTGCTTCAGGATTGTTGCTGTATCAGGCAATCATTACTAAGATTGATGAGAATAACAGCATTGAAACTTACTCGGAAATTGAAGCGATTTACGAAAATAGCATAAGGGAAAATCCACCCGAAGTCGTATCACAGGAACCTGTCCCTACTGACGATCCAACTGCTTCTGAAAATCCTTCTGAGACATCATCTCCTGAACCAACGATTATACCAACCCCTTCGCCTCGACCCACTCCGTCACCGGAGATTACTCCAGCACCATCATTAAGTCCCGAGGATAAGGGTATACCTCAGCTTGATTTAATAGACAGAAATGAAATCGTACCGTATTTCAATGATTTACTGGACGTGAATGAAGATATACGGGGATATATCAAGATTCCGGGCACAAACATAAGCTATCCCGTTGTACAGGGGCTTGACAATGAATTTTATCTTGAAAGAAACATCTATGGGGAAAAAACCATTTCAGCATCAATATTCATGGATTACAGAAACAATCCAAGGGATCTTGATGACAATACAATTATTTATGGACATAATCTAAATACTACAATGTTCAATGACCTTGACTATTTCGTGGATGAAAAAACACGGGATGAATATCTTGCTATAGGCGGAACCTTCAGGATGGATACTGCCTTCAGGGTAATGGAGTGGGAGATTTTTGCTGCTTATGTAATAGACAAGGATGATTTCAATTATCTTGTAACCAATTTCTATACGGAACAAAGCCACCAGGATTTCATAGATAAAATTTACGAACTGTCATGGATAGATACAGGAGTTTTGATTGCTACAGATGATAAAATACTTACTCTTTCCACATGCAACCATTGGTTCAATGATTCAAGGACAGTTATCCATGCAAGGTTGATTACAAATAACTGAAAACCTATGATTATTACAGTTTTGTAACAAACACTTGCAAAAGAATTAAGTGTGGTGTATACTTCTTTTACAGAATCTATATACGAAAAGGCAAACCTGTCGAAAGGCAGCGACGCAAAACTATAGGGCCTGAACCGAAAGGGATGGCAGCCAGGATACCGAAATTTAGATTTTTTATTTGGACTTTGAAACATGAATAACAATGACGAAAAGGCAAATCCACCGAAAGGTGGGGACGCAAAGCCAAAGGGCATAAACAATTTTGTACGGCAGCCGGTTACCGAATTTTATGTTATCATCAGCAGTCTTATCATCCAGCCGGATGAGTACAGGATTACAAGTTAACTGAATACCTTTGACAAAGCGTCTGATTATGGTTTTGGAGCCAGGATGTAAATTTTTTCATGCATCCAACGGCTTTGAAATAGTTGACTAACATTCCCTTAACACATGATGAAAATCACGTGGATCTGATTTAATCTTGATACCGGCCGGCTTTTGAAGTTGACCGGTTATTTTCTTGTATAGGGGGATTTACATCACGAAAAGCCTTATTTACATTGATAATTTTTTGTTTGACAGTAAAATACTAATCTGTTAATATTCTTAATGCAGTGCCGAATTGTGTAATGGTAGCACAACTGACTCTGGATCAGTCTGTGAGGGTTCAAATCCTTCTTCGGCAGCCAGGCCCTCCCTTTACGGAGGGTCTTTTTTTATGTATTATTTGTGTAAATTGACTGATAGGAAGTATTATGAAAAAGCATTTGAAAACCCTGCTGTTTACAATCCTGGCACTGTCCGTGACAGTTGTTTTGATGATAGTTGCAATTAACATCCATATTGTTTCATATTCAGGCAAATATATTGTTGATTCTGTCGAAGAGATAGCTGAAATAGTACCTGTTCCTGTACAGGCGGTGGTTGTACTTGGTGCCAGGGTTTATCCGGACGGCAGACCCTGTGCGATGCTCCAGGACAGGCTGGATGCCGGGATATCCGTCTATGAAAATGATTTGTCGCTGAAATTGCTGCTGACCGGTGACCATGGTACCATTGGATATGATGAAGTCAATTCAATGAAGGAATATACATTGGGACAAGGTATTCCAAAGGAGGATGTTTTCCTTGATCATGCCGGCTTTTCAACCTATGACAGCATGGTCAGGGCTGCCAGGATTTTCAAAGTCGAAAGTGCAGTTGTTTCAACACAGGAATTTCATTTGTACCGGGCCATATACATCGCACGAAGGAATGGAATTGAGGCATGGGGTATAAAAGCCGACCTCAGGAAATATCCACAAAGCGAAATCTTACGCTATACAGTCAGGGAGTGGCTTGCAAGGACCAAGGATTTCTTCTATGTGAACATTCTAAGGAAGGACCCGGTATACCTTGGCCAAGCAATTCCAATAACAGGTGACAGTTCACCTTCATATGATTGACCATGCATGCTTGACACTAATATTTGGCATATATATAATATCAATAATCAGTTAAAAGCTGTGAACGGAACAAGTAAGTATCCTGAGGTAGCTAAGAGAACAGCCGGTTGGTGGAAGGCTGTGTACCGGGATTTCTGAATATCATCCGTGAGCTTTTCCCCGGAATCGAGTATGGGGAAACGGGGGCAACCGTTATCAATGCAGGATATAGAATGTATCCGATGAGTGGCTTGCAAAAGCAAACAGGGTGGTACCGCGTGAGAAAATGCTCTTTCGTCCCAGTGTGGATGAGAGGGCTTTATTTATATACAATTGGAGGAAGAAATGTACAAAAAAGTTTCAACCAAGCTGGATTTCGCCGAAAGGGAAAAGGAAATCAGGAAATTCTGGAAAGATAATGATATCTTTCGGAAAAGCATTGAAAACAGGGAGTGTGCTCCGGTATTCACATTTTATGACGGACCCCCGACTGCCAACGGAATGCCTCACATAGGCCATATTCTTACAAGGGTCATCAAGGACCTTATCCCAAGATACAGGACCATGAAAGGCTACAAGGTGCTCAGAAAGGCCGGTTGGGATACACATGGACTGCCCGTTGAGCTTGAAGTCGAGAAACTCCTGGGCATAGACGGCAAACCGGAAATCGAAAAGTACGGTGTTGAGCCATTCATCAAGAAGTGCAAGGAAAGTGTTTGGAAGTATAAAGGCAACTGGGAGATAATGAGTGAAAAAGTAGGTTTCTGGGCGGATATGGACAATCCGTATATAACCTATGACAATAATTACATTGAGTCTGTCTGGTGGGCATTGAAGACCATCTGGGACAAGGGCCTTCTTTATAAAGGCCATAAGATTATACCTTATTGTCCAAGATGCGGAACAAGCCTCTCAAGCCATGAGGTTGCACAGGGGTACAAGGATGTCCATGATGAATCAATTTATGTAAAGTTCAAGGTCAGGGGTGAAGAGAATACATTCTTCATGGCATGGACGACGACACCTTGGACACTGCCATCAAACCTGGCACTTACCGTGGGCCCCGGCATCGAATATGTCAAGGCTTTGCATAATGGAGAAAATATTATAATTGCCAAGGCGCGTATGTCCGAGGTGCTTGGTGACGGGTCTGAAATAATTGAAGAATACAAGGGAACACAGCTTGAGGGAATGGAATATGAACCTCTGTTTGACTTTGTTTCACCTGATAAAAAGGCATTCTATGTTTGTCTTGGAGACTTTGTAACCCTGACCGAAGGTACAGGTATAGTTCATACAGCCCCCGCATTCGGTGAAGATGATGCAGTGATAGGAAGAAAATACGGACTTCCCTTCGTACAGCTGGTGGATGAGCAGGGACACATGACAGAGGAGACGGATTTCGTAGCCGGTATGTTCGTAAAGGATGCTGATCCGGTTATAATAGAGCATCTCAGGGAGAAGGGACTGCTTCACAGAATAGATGAATATGAGCATTCCTATCCTTTCTGCTGGCGCTGCGACACCCATTTGATTTATTATGCCAGGAACACATGGTTCATAGAGATGACTAAACTGAAGGATAATCTCCTTGCAAACAACGATAAAATCAACTGGTATCCGCCTTCAATAGGAGAAGCCAGGTTCGGTAACTTCTTGAGGAACGTGGTTGACTGGGGTATATCAAGGGAAAGGTACTGGGGAACTCCTCTGCCTATCTGGGAATGCTCATGCGGTCACAGGGATGCCATAGGAAGTATTGCTGAACTGAAGGATAAGGGAATTAATGTGCCTAAAGACATAGAACTTCATAAACCATATATAGATGAGGTTCATTTGAGATGTCCTGAATGCCAGGGGGAAATGACAAGGGTCAGTGAAGTCATTGACTGTTGGTTTGACTCAGGGGCTATGCCGTTTGCACAGTGGCACTATCCCTTTGAGAACAAGGAACTGTTCGAAGAGAATTTCCCGGCGGATTTCATAAGCGAGGCACTTGACCAGACAAGAGGATGGTTCTATACTCTGCTTGCAATTTCAACCCTGCTCTTCGATGAGCCTGCTTACAAGAACTGTGTGGTCCTTGGACTTGTTCAGAACAAGGACGGACAGAAAATGAGCAAAAGCAAAGGGGATTATGTTGATCCGGATGTTGTCCTTGACAACCAGGGAGCAGATGCAGTCAGATGGTATTTCTATACAGCAAGTGCGCCATGGCTTCCAAGCAAATTCTATGAAGAGGCTGTCAGCGAGGGACAGAGAAAATTCATGGGTACATTCTGGAATACTTATGCATTCTATGTACTGTATGCTGAGATAGACAAGTTCAATCCACTGCAATACAGCCTTGAATATGACAAGCTTGGTCTGATGGACAGATGGATTCTCTCAAAGCTGAATTCACTTGTTAAATATACCGATGAAAGCCTGGATTCCTACAGGATAACCGAACCGGCAAGAGCCATGCAGAAATTCGTTGATGAACTCAGCAACTGGTATGTAAGAAGGGGCAGGGAAAGGTTCTGGCAGAAGGAAAACAATCAGGACAAGATAAATGCCTATATGACTTTGTATACGGTCCTTGTTACACTGGCCAAGATATCAGCGCCCTTTGTACCTTTCATGACAGATGAGATATACAGGAATCTGGTAGCCGGAATAGATGCAGATGCACCTGAAAGTATCCATCTTTGTGATTTTCCGTCATATGATGAGTCGGTAATCGACGAAGACCTGGAGAAATACATGGATGAAGTACTTTCAGTTGTAGTCCTTGGAAGAAGCCTCAGGAATACAGCGAACATCAAGAACAGACAGCCTGTTTCCGAACTGCTTCTGAACAGTGAAACAAGGCTGCCTTCCGATTACCTTGATCTGATACGGGATGAACTTAATGTCAAGAAAGTCAGCTATACGGAAGATGCCACGGCATTCATTGACTATAATCTCAAACCTCAGCTGAAGACCCTTGGCCCGAAGTACGGAAAGCTTGTTCCAATGATTTACAAGGCACTGGCTGAAGCTGACGGAGCTTATGTTATGTCGGAATTTGAAAAGGGGAATTCAGTAACATTCAGAATAGAGGATACAGACGTAGTACTCGAAAAAGATGATGTTCTTTCGGAAACAACGCAAAAAAGCGGATATGTATCCGAAGGCAACGGAAGTCTGACAGCTGTACTTGATACAAATATGACAGAGGAGTTGATCGAGGAAGGTTATGTCAGGGAGATTGTTAGTAAGATCCAGACCATGCGAAAAGAGGCAGGATACGAAGTACAGGACCACATCCTGCTCAATGTCAGTGGAAGTGACATAATAATGAAGGTTGTTGAAAAAAACAGTGATACAATATGCAGTGAAATACTTGCAGACTCATTGTTTGACGGCGAGGGAACCGATGTCTATAAAAAGGATTGGAACATAAACGGGGAAGACGCGGTATTCAGCATAGTCAGGAGCTGATAGGTTGGATTTAAAATCAACGGTCACGTTATCCGTCGGATGACGTGACCGTTTTCCATGTCAATCTGAATATGGGCAGGGTAAAGGGTGAAGCGCTGTTTTGGTTGAAATGGTATAATGTAGAAAACCACACCTGGAGGAATTATGAAAAGGATTCTTGCCGCTCTTATATTGATTTCATTCATTCTTTCTTTTGCCGGTTGTTCCGGTTTAAAGGAAACTGATGAAGGGATTGATGAAGCGGATACTTTTGAAATATATCTGGCGGGGACGGAAAGTGTCAGACAATACGGATATTATGATTATGAAAATCTTACATTGGAAGGAACCCCCGTTCTTACGGGAAATGATGTAAGGAAATATTACTGGGACAGCCATATCATGGAGCTAAATGGTACATTTGTTGAAAAGGTATACGGTTCAGGTTCCGGTGATTATGATGAATATGTCATAGACAGTGAAGGCTTCAGGAGCTATTCAAAGGGAGGCAGCAGGCTGCTTGGTTCTTTCCAATACATGGCTTTTGTTATAGTTGTCAATGGAGAAAAGGTATTCTCAGGCACATTTCCGGGAAGTCCTGTTATGCCCGTGGAAGGAGAAATGCTTGTTCTGGGTGATATTGCTGAGGACAGGATACAGTTTAAATTCAACGGTGAAGGGTTTGACATAAGAAACAATGATGCGGTATATGATTACTTTGATGGTGTGCAGAAAATTTCAGAACTGCCTGCCATTGATTCGGATTCAGTGACTGACGAACTTAAAGCCCAGCTTGATGCAAGCAATGAAAGGTACATTGAGCTCGAAGAAAGATACAATGCCCTTTTATCAGGACTGTCTGATGTTCCTTCAAATGAACAAAGGCTGCAGGCCCTGGCTGATTGGCAGGAAGCCAGGCTCAATATGTATATGATTGAAACGCAGGAGGGAAGTCAGTTTGAGTTGTTCTGCAGCAGACTCAGTGAACTTGATCTTTCTGAAATTTCCAGTCTTGGCACAGCGACGGAGTATTACAGACAGATGGCCGGTGCTGACTTCTATGTGAACGACAGAATGTTCAACGTACTTGAGGAATGTTACAACACTGTCATTGCAGGTATTCCATATAAATACAGCATGGGTGACATTGATGACGATTTCATAAGGCAGGCAAGGGCTTTCGGTGTCAATATCAGCATCGGAAACGGCTACATAGAAGCAACTTTGCAGCCAAGTTATCTTAAGGCAAACTTTGAGTTGTTTGTTTCTGAAATACTGAATGAATACCTTTTACTCAAGGACCGGGAGCTTTCATTGATACTTGACACTGAAATGATGACGGCGGCTGATGATGAAAACCTTTATCTTGACATTGAACAGGTTGCGGATCTGGTCTATGAGTGGAAGAAATTCTCCGATACGTATACAAATGCCTACCCGTTCAATATAAAGGCCAGACTGAAAGCTGAGGAATATCTCGCCATTTATATAGGTAAGAGGGATTTTGCAACTTCTCCTGTCTATGAACAGGCTACCCAGATACTTACCTCCGAAGCAAAGGCAAGCTATATAAGGTTTCTTGGGGAATACAGGGACTCTGCTTATTACAGCCTTATTGCTGATTTGTTCATTGTACTTGAGGGAAGCGGGTTCAGACGTGACACGGATGTAACCAATTTCATAGAAAGCACTGATTTCAGTGAATATGGTTACTAACATGAAACCTTGACAAGGGCCTTTTGGCTGATGTAATATCTATCCAAGGTATGAAAATGAACATAAGGAATGCAGGACAGTTTTATTTTTTCTTTTTTACGGACTTGATCTAGTGAGCCCGGTACTGTTTTGTACACATGATGATGACAGAGGCTCACAGGGTCTCTGTTTTTAATTTCAGCCTTGCAGGAGGAATGATATGGTAATAGTTTTGAAGCCCCACGCTTCAGCACAAAGAATAGAGGAACTGATTTATCAGATTGAGAAAAAAGGACTTACGGTTGAGAAAGTCGTGGGAAGCGATTATACAATCCTGGGCCTGGTAGGAGATACGAGTTCAATTGATATCGACAGCCTTAGGATAAATGAAATAGTTCATAAGGCAATGAGGATTCAGGAGCCTTTCAAACGTGCAAACCGCCTTTTTCATCCTAAAAGTTCCATTGTAAAGGTAGGCGGCAGGGAAATAGGAGGAGGAAAGATTGCAGTCATAGCAGGCCCGTGTTCCGTTGAAACAGAGGACCAGATCGTGGATATTGCACGAAGGGTAAAGGCTGCAGGGGCGGATTTCCTCAGAGGCGGAGCATTCAAACCAAGAACATCACCATATAGTTTCCAGGGACTTGGATATGAAGGCATTGAACTTCTTGTAATTGCAAAGAAGGAAACGGGACTTCCCATAGTATCTGAAATACTGTCTGAGAGCATGGTGGACAGGTTTGCAAGGGATGTTGACCTGATACAGGTTGGAGCAAGGAACATGTCCAACTTCATGCTTTTGAAGGAGCTGGGTAAAATAAGGAAACCCATACTTCTTAAAAGAGGTCTTTCAGCAACAATAGAAGAGTGGCTTATGTCCGCGGAATATATTATGTCAGAAGGCAATACCCAGGTAATACTTTGTGAAAGGGGAATAAGAACCTTTGAAAAATATACCAGGAATACATTGGATGTCAGTGCAGTTCCGGCAATCAAAAGGCTCTCTCACCTTCCGATAATAGTTGACCCCAGTCATGCCACCGGGATGGGATGGATGGTCATGCCCATGGCAAGGGCGGCAGTTGCAGCAGGAACAGACGGTATCATGATAGAAGTCCATAATGATCCTGAAAATGCCCTCAGTGACGGTAATCAATCAATTACTCCTGAGGATTTCAGCGAGATGATGAATAGTCTTAGAATTATATCAGGTGCAATAGGCAGGAGGATTTAAATGATCATTCCCATTGACCTTGAAAATGGAAGCTACAAAGTATATATATCAAAAGATTCATTTGATATTCTTGGAAGTGACATTGAAGAAAGAAAAAGCAGGATATTCATTGTTGCTGACAAACTTGCATATGAATTCCATGGGAAACGCTTCCTTGATTCAATCGGTATAAAGCCATCCGGATTATTCATGGTTCACGGTGAGAAAATGAAGAACATGGCTGTTGTTTCAGATATCCTTGAAGCAGCTGCCAATGCAGGAATCACAAGGGGTGACTGCATGATTGCCTTCGGCGGAGGTGTCTGCGGTGATATAACAGGATTCTCAGCAGCGATATTCATGAGGGGAATTGATTTTTATCAAGTCCCCACAACACTACTTTCCCAGGTGGACAGTTCAGTGGGAGGAAAGACAGGGGTTGACCTTAAAGCCGGTAAGAATCTTGCCGGTTGTTTCAAACAGCCAAAGGGCGTATATATAGACACAGGGGTTCTTGAAACACTGGGGGAATCTGAAATACGACAGGGCAAGGCTGAGATGATCAAGGCTGCTGCAATAAAGGATGAAGAACTTTTCCGGTCCTTTGAAGAGGATATGCATATCAATGAGGCTGCCATCGGGGAATGCATCAGAATAAAACTGTCATACGTTGAAAATGATGAATATGATACAGGTAAAAGGATGATACTGAACTTCGGGCATACCATCGCCCATGCACTTGAAAATACCATGGGCTATGGGAATATATCCCACGGAGAGGCAGTTGCCATCGGGATGGCCCTTTCTGCAGACATGTCTGAAAAAGCAGGTATATCCGAGTTGGGAACTGCAGAGCGGATTAAAAATCTGATTCAATCGCAGGGTCTTCCTGTTTCCACCGGGTACTCAATTGCAGAGCTTAACCGCTCAATTCTGATTGATAAGAAAGTAAACAGGGGCATGCTAAGGGAAGTATTCCTTGAAAAGGTAGGGAAGGCAATACTGAAGGAAATGTCACTGGAACAGTTCATGGACATGGGAGAAATCGTATGAATGTCATTGTAAGACCATTCAGACCTCATGGTAATATCCTGGCCCAGCCTTCAAAGAGTGACAGCCACAGGAAGATAATCTGCGGGGCTTTGTCAGGTCTGCCGTGCACAATAGATAACATCGTATTGTCCGAGGACATCCAGGCAACCATCGAAGCTCTTGGAAGTGCAGGTTGCAAAATTAAAATCAGTGACAGTTCTGCTTATCCCGGGAGGAAGTTCATTCAAAATGAAGGCATCCGGCCGTATTCAAATGGAGTCAGGTTCATTGACTGCAGGGAATCCGGATCGACCCTCAGGTTCATGTCCATGATTTTCGCCGTAATTGGGGGCAGGACGGTTCTGACCGGCAGAGGGAGACTGCCTGAACGCCCCATGGAGCATGCACTGGAATTTTTCAGGAGATACGGCATATCATATACAATACCGGGGAATGGAATATATCTGCCCCTCGAAATATCAGGAAGTCTTTCGGGAAAGGAATATGAAGTAGAATCCTCTGTGTCGAGTCAGTTCATATCCGGATTGATGATGGGAGTGGCCGCTGCTTCCAGGAAAGCGGTTATAAAGGCTGACGGTGCATTTGAATCAAAGGGGTATGTTGATCTAACGGCCGGAGTCCTTGAAGAGTACGGAGTTGAAGTAACAGGTGACAATCCATATTCAATGGATGCTACCGGAGGAATACAGCAAAGGGATACCATAGTCGAAGGGGACTGGTCAAATGCTTCCTATTTCATAGCAATGGGCAGGATGGGAGGAAGCCTTACAGTAAGGGGTCTTCAGGACTACTCAAGGCAACCTGACAGGGTGATTGTTGGGTTGCTGGATGAAATGTCGGATGGGACTGACAATGATATAAATGTATCGGAGTTCCCTGACCTTATGCCGACTCTGGCTGTCTATGCGGCGACATTGCCTGTAAATACAACCATTACAGGAAAGAGGTTAAGATACAAGGAGAGCGATAGGATAGGAGCTGTATGCAGGGGTCTCAGGGCGATTGGTATCGATACAGCTGAGCTGGAGGATGGTATAAGAATCAAGGGAGGAAGTACCATAGACGGCGGAGTTGTTGATTCATGCAATGACCACAGGATAGCCATGGCATTTGCAATCCTTGGGTGTGTATCAAGAAAAGATATTGTCATAGAAGGTGCCGGATGTGTTGAGAAGTCATATCCGGACTTTTTCAGGGATTTGGTGGAAGCGGGAGGAATTATATCATGAGTTTGTTTGGAAGAAACCTAAGAATAAATATATTCGGGGAATCCCACGGACCTGCAATAGGTGTTGTCATTGAAGGAATCCCTGCAGGGATTCTGATTGACATGGAACTTGTTAATGAAATGCTTGAAAGAAGGCGGCCGGGAACCGGCAGACATGTCACAAGAAGGACGGAGGGCGATGTTCCCGAAATCATCAGCGGAGTTCTTGATGGAAAAGCAACAGGAATGCCTATTGCATGTATCATAAGAAACAACGATACAAGGTCCTCGGATTATAAAAATCTTTCGAGTATTCCAAGGCCCGGACATGCTGATTATACTGCTTATGTCAAATACAATGGATTCAATGACATAAGGGGAGGCGGAGCTTTTTCCGGAAGACTTACAGCTCCTCTTGTATTTGCAGGAGCCCTGGCCATTTCATATCTAAAGGAGAGGAACATAACCATAGTGTCACATCTCAAATCAATCGGCGGAATAAAGGATTCCGTTCTGGACCCAATGGAATACATTGCAGCCCAGGAAGCGGCAATCAGACAAAACAGACTTCCCATGATTGACAGCAGTGCCTCTGATCTTGCTGAGGAAAGGCTGACTGAAGCACGGATGAACCTTGACTCCCTTGGCAGTGAAATCGAAACAGCAGTGTATGGACTGGAAGCCGGTATCGGAGAACCCGGTTTCAATTCCCTTGAGAGCATGATTGCTTCCATTTGCTTCGGGGTTCCCGGTGTGAAGGGCATAGAATTCGGAAAAGGATTTGAACTCGCTTCCATGAAGGGAAGCAGGTCAAATGATGAGTTCCATTATGTTGATTCCACGGTAAGGACATATAAGAACGATATGGGTGGGATTTTGGGCGGAATTTCAAACGGAATGCCCCTTGTTTTCAATGTATGCATGAAACCTACTTCATCCATTTCAAGGAAACAGCGAAGCGTTGATCTTTCAAAAGGTGTTGATGCTGAACTTGAGATAAAGGGCAGACATGACCCGTGCATTGGAATCAGGGCAGTTCCTGTCATTGAGTCCTGTGCAGCAATAGCCCTCATGGATAGTATACTGGAGGCATAGATGAAAGAACTTGATGAAAAAAGAAGTATGATAAATTCACTGGATAGTGAACTGGCGGTATTGTTTGAAAAAAGGATGAATCTGGTCAGGGAAATAGGGATGCTGAAAGGTGATACCGGAACTGCAGTATATAATCCTGAGAGGGAACTGGCGGTAATAGACAATATCCTTGGGTCCATCAAAGATAATGGGCTATATCCGTATGCATCGGAATTTGCCAGGGATATGATGGAGGTTTCGAAGAAATATCAGAAGGATCTTATCAAATCCAGGACAAAGGTCAGACACCTGAAGCTGGAAGAAGGGGGAGAGGCAGGTTATCAGGGAGCAGAGGGTTCCTATACCGAACAGGCCTTTGCCTGGATTTACGGAGAAGGTACCAAGGCCAGGGCCTATGGCCGGCTGGCTGATTTATTTGAAGCAATATCATGCGGAGAATTGTCTGCAGGGGTGGTTCCCTTTGAGAATTCCTCGACCGGCGGTGTCAATGCAGTAACGGATATGATGAGGGATTACGACCTTTACATAAAGGCAGAAACCGAACTTCGCATTGAGCATTGTCTCCTGGGACAGAAAGGGAGCATGCTCAGGGATATAAAATATGTATATTCGCATCCACAGGCACTTGGACAGTGTGCAGGTTTCTTCAGCGAAAATCCCGGACTTACAGAGTGTTCATATCAGAATACTGCATTCGCCGCAAGGGATGTAGCGGCATGGGGGAAAATTGAAAATGGTGCCATTGCGTCCAAAAGATGCGCCAGACTTTACGGCCTTGATATTGTAAGGGAAGGTATCCAGGACAATACGAAGAACAAGACCAGGTTCATCGTAATCAGTGCCGATCCCACACCTGAGGATGATGCATCAAAGACCAGTATACTGTTTACTTCCAATCATACGCCGGGAGCACTGTATAAAATGCTGGAACCATTCTATGAAAACAGTATAAACATCACAAGGATTGAATCAAGGCCAAATCCAAGAAGAAGCTTTGAGTATTATTTCTATCTTGATTTCAACGGCAGTGCCTATGATCAGAATATTGTGAAAGCATTGGAAAAAGCAAAGGAATCCTGCGGGTATTTCAGGATTCTCGGTTCCTACAGAATTATATGAGGTTTATATGAAGCTGGGATTGATAGGTGCAAGACTGGGACACAGCTATTCACGAATAATACATGATATTTTTCATCAGCTTACAGGTCTTGAAAGTTCATATGATTTGATTGAAATTCCTGAATCCAGGAATCTTGAACGAAGGGTCAGGGAACTCATGGAAGAAGGGTACGACGGACTCAATGTCACAATACCATATAAAGTCGATATACTTCAAATGGCCGGATTTGTTTCTGAGGAGGCAGCTGGAATAGGTGCAGCAAACACAATTCTATATGAAAATGGCGTCATCAGGGCTTTCAACACCGATTACTTTGGATTTGCCAAAACACTTGAAATAAGCGGGATTGACGTAAAAGGGAACAACTTCACCATACTTGGTTCAGGAGGGTCGTCAAGGAGTGTTTCCGCCGTACTTGAGGACATGGGTGCGGATGAGATAAAGATTGCAAGCAGAAGCCGTACAGGAAATGGATTTGTTGACTACAATCACATTGGAGAGGGCTACGGACTTGTAAATACAACACCCGTCGGCATGTTCCCGGAAACAGACGGGTGTCCACTTGATGACAGGGCGATTGCCGGTTTTAAAGTTGTCATTGATATAATTTATAATCCTTCAAGGACCCTGCTTCTTGAAAAAGCTGAGAGAAACGGAAGTATAACGGCAAACGGGATGATGATGCTTGTGGCACAGGCAGTCAAGGCACAGGAAATCTGGCGCAGTAGAACCTTCTCAAACGAATTGATAACAGAGATATACAAGCGTATGGAGGGTTATAATGTGTAGGTTCATACTGATAGGAATGTCCGGATGCGGAAAAAGTACCATAGGCAGGGCTGTTGCAAGGAAAATGGGACTTCAATTCATTGACATTGATGAAGAGATTGAATCAAGGCATGGTAACATCACAGATATATTCAAAACCCAGGGTGAACCTCGTTTCAGGGAAATTGAAAGCGCGGAATTTAAAAGAGCCCTGGAAAAGGATAATTCAATGATAGCAACAGGCGGTGGAATTCTTGGAAGCGAATATAACAGAAGACTTGCATCAAAGGGTACTGTGATATTCATTGACAGGAACATCGAAGGAATCAGGTCATCAATGGATGAATCCAACAGGCCTATGCTGAACGGTAAGCCGGGAATGCTGGAAAAATTGTTCAATGACAGATATATGACTTACAAGGAAGCAATGGATTTCACTGTTGAAAACAATGGTACCGAAAAGGAATGCATAGAAGCCGTATGCGTGTTGGTTGACAAGGTGAGAAGGGGTTGAAGCAATGGAAATACTTTTGATAGGAAGCGGCAACAGAGCGACGGCTTATGCCGTATATTTCAGAGAAAACATCAAATGGGTCTGCGACAAGGATGTCAAAAAACCACCTTTGCTGATTGAAGAATATAATCTTTCAAATGCAACCGCCATAACTGACTTCAGGGATGCTGACGGTTATGATGCCATAATAATAGCAACTCCTGACCACACGCATCTTGAGATTATGGAGTGGGCTGTTGGAACGGGGAAACCTATTATGCTGGAAAAACCCGTTGAAGTGAGTACGGATGCCCTTGCAAGGCTTCACACAATAGCAGATGGGTATGAACCCGGAATAGTCCTTGGTTTTGGTCTAAGATATACATTCATGTATGACAAGATCATGGAACTGCTTGGTAATGAAGCAATAGGCCCTGTTGTATCCATTGAAGCCGCTGAAACCCTTGGAGAGCTGCATGCCGCAAGATTTTTCAGAAGATGGCATCGTGACAGCAGACTGAGCGGTGGTATGCTGAATACAAAGTGCAGTCATGACATGGATATACTTAATATTGCAGTTGCCTCTCTTCCCGTAAAGATTTCTTCCTTTGGATCAAATATGCTTTTCAGGAGGGAAAGGGGACTGGAAAAATGCAGCAAAAAGTGCCCTGAATATGATACTTGCATATATGTTGATGAAACCGAGTATGTATTTTCATCAGTCGACACGTCAATATGCCCATATAACATAGAGTCTGACCTGGTTGACCATCAGACTGTGAACATCTTGTATGAGAATGGTGTGACTGCTGTATTTACCTTATCCATGCATTCTTCAAAAGGCAACAGGACAATCAGGATACATGGTGAAAAGGGCTGTATAGAAGCAAGTTTCGAAAATCAGGAAGTTTATATGTCAATTAAAAACAGTGAACCGCAGGTATTTCGACCGTTGGAAACCGGCGGTAGCCATGGAGGCGGTGACCAGGGTTTATGCAGCTTCTTCACTGATTGTTACAAATGTGGAAAATTTCCAAATCAGATTGGGGCAGGAATTCTTGCAAGTGCGGTTGCCTTTGCTGCTGATTTATCAAGACTGTCTGGTGAAACGGTTGATTTCACTGAAATTCTCAATTACATATATGGCAAAAAATGATATAATATCCGGGAATGCTGGATGTAATCGGGAGTCTTTATATGAAGAAAACAAGAATAGCGATAATAGGGACCGGTAATATTAGTCTATACCATCTGAAGACATATAAAAAACTTGGTGATGTTGAAGTAGTCGGGGTATGCGACATAAATTATGAAAGAGCCCTTGAATTCTGCAGGGTAAATGACATACCCATGGCTTTTGACAATCATATTGACATGCTTGAAAGCATCAAACCCGATGCTGTCAGTGTCTGCACATGGAATGACAGCCACGCAAGGATTTCAATTGATGCCATGAATGCCGGAGCCCATGTTCTTTGTGAAAAACCTCTTGCCATGAATGCTATGGAAGCAATGGAGATGAAGAAGGTATCTGAAGAAACCGGCAGATTACTGATGGTGGGTTTTGTGAGAAGATTTGCCCAGGGAACCGAAATAATAAAAGACTTCATAGACAATGGCAGACTTGGTGAAATTTATTACGCGAAGACAGGATGCATTAGAAGATGCGGAAATCCTACGGGTTGGTTTGCGGATAAAAGCAAATCAGGAGGTGGTCCGCTCATTGACCTCGGAGTACACATGATTGACCTTTGCAGATACCTGATGGGGAAACCGAAGACCGCAGGTGTTTACGGTGTTACCTTTGATAAACTCGGTCCCCGGAATGATGTAAAAATGCTAAACCGTTACAGGGCTGCGGATCCCGGTACTGTCTGTGATGTAGAGGATTCTGCGGCTGCATTGATAAAATTCAGTAATGGTTCCGCACTTTCAGTGGATGTCAGCTTCACACTGCATACCGCTGAGGAAAAGATACATTGCGAATTGTTCGGAACAAAAGCCGGTGCCACTGTAATACCCGAAATAAAGATAGCGGGTTCTGATGAAGGATATAATACTGATATGACTCCTGTTTATTCAAAGGAGTCAAACGAGTTTGAATCCATGTTTGCAAGGGAAATCAGCCATTTCATTGACTGTATCAACGGACGGAGCCAATGTATAAGTCCTGTTGAAGACGGAGTGGAACTCATGAGGATTCTGGATGCTGTCTATGAAAGTGCTTCAACCGGCAGGGAAGTAAGACTTTGAAACCGTATTATGCGGTTAACATAAATTAAGAGGAGACAAGAATGAAGAAAACCATTTTATCACTGAACTGCGGAAGTTCATCGCTTAAGTACAATCTGTTTGAAGTCAGGGAAAACAATACGGTTGAGCCTATAATCGGCGGTATTGCGGAGGAAATCGGAAACATCGAACGCAGCACAATGAAGTTCGAAATGAACGGCAGCAAAACCAAATATGAAATAAAGCTGCCCGATCATGAGGATGCGCTTGTTGAGATGTTCAGTATATTTGAGAAACAGAATGTTCCAAAGGAAACCATCATAGCGATCGGCCACAGGGTTGTCCATGGAGGAGCCAGCTATAATTCCAGTGTTCTGCTCACAGACGAAGTCATTGCTGAAATCAAAAGGCTTTCACCAATAGCACCTCTTCATAATCCACAGAATGTCAAGGGAATACTCGTGGCAGAAAAACTTCTTCCGGGAGTTCCCAATGTAGCTGTATTTGATACGGCCTTCCATGCCACTATTCCCGAATATGCATATAAATATGCTCTTCCTGATGAGTGGTTCACTGAATATATGGTGAGGCGCTATGGATTCCATGGGACAAGCCATCTGTATGTTTCCAGAAGGGCTGCTGCCATACTTGGCATGAAACATGATGAAATCAACTGCGTTACAGCACATATGGGCAATGGTTCCAGCCTTACAAAGGTGGTTGGCGGAAAAAGCATGGATACCAGTATGGGATTCACCCCGCTTGAAGGCGTCATCATGGGAACCAGGAGCGGGGACATAGACCCTGCGATCATAGGACATGTTGCACACCTGAAGGCGGATGAAAAGAATATGGACCTTGGAGCTGCATATGATGAAGTGATGCGGATGCTCAACAAAGAAAGCGGCCTCAAGGGTATAAGCGGTACAAACCTCATGCAGGATATAAGGGCAAAAGCACTTGAAGGAGATGCTGAAAGTGATCGTATTGTAGACATCTATGCTTACAGACTTGCAAAATATATTGGAAGTTATATGGGTACAACAGAATACTGTGATGCCATTATTTTCACTGCAGGAGTGGGTGAAAATGAATGGTATGTAAGGGAAAAAGTCCTTGGTATGCTGAAAAGCTGCGATTTCAAGATTGACAAGGAAGCAAACAGGGTTCGCGGTGAGGAAATTGTGATTGCAGAAGGAACCTTCAGCGGCCGTAAGGTGAAGGCAATGGTGATACCCACGGACGAAGAAATTGTAATTGCATACGATACCCTTTTCATCGGAGCACTGGGACTTGAAGCTCCCGAGAATTATCCCTTTGAAGAGGTAGACTGACAATGGCATATGGCCTGGCCCTGGTCATTATAACCGGTCTGACAGCCAACTGGCTTTTTGAAAAGATGAAGCTCCCGGGTCTTCTTGGGATGCTTCTGACAGGCATCATCCTTGGTCCATGGTGCCTGGACCTTCTGTCCGATGAGTTTCTTGTGATTTCAGATGATTTCAGGAAAATCGCCCTGATCATCATTCTCCTGAGGGCGGGTCTTGGGCTTAGGAAGGATGTTCTTAAAAAAGTCGGGGGCGCTGCACTCAGGCTCAGTATGATACCATGTCTGCTTGAGGGTGGAATGATAATGGTCATGTCCATTATATTGCTCGATTTCAGTATTGCAGAGGCGGGGATGCTTGGATTTATGATTGCAGCTGTTTCGCCTGCTGTCGTTGTACCTGCCATGCTGGAGTATCAGTCAAAGGGAATAGGTGGAGAAAAAGGCATACCTACCATGATCCTGGCCGGAGCCTCCGTTGACGATATATTTGCAATTACGATTTTCTCTGCTTTCCTTGGAATATATGCAGGAAATAAAATAAACATATTTTCAATGATAGGTTCCACCGGTTTGTCAATTGTACTTGGTATAATTCTGGGAGCAGCGACAGGATTCATTCTTACCGTCATATTCCGTAAGATGGAAATCAGGGATACAAAGAAGGTACTGCTTATCCTGGGAGTTGCCATAGCAATGACTGCAGCTGAGGACATGCTTTCATCAATGGTGAGGATATCATCTCTCCTTGGTATCATGACCGTAGGTTTCATTCTGCTTGAAAAACTTCCTGCTGTGTCTGAAAGGCTGGCCTTGAAATTCGGAAAGATATGGATATTTGCGGAAATACTGCTGTTTGTCTTGATTGGAGCTAAGGTTGACATCGGTGTTTTGTTCAAATCAGGAATCAAAGGGCTTCTGATCATTGCCATCGGTTTGTTGCTTCGCGCAGCAGGTGTGCTGATATCACTTGCCGGGACAAATCTGTTAATGAGGGAGAGATTGTTCTGTATCATAGCCTATATACCGAAGGCCACTGTCCAGGCAGCTATAGGTGCTGTACCCCTGGCACTTGGAGTTAAAGGAGGGGAAATCATCCTTGCAATTGCGGTTTTGTCCATAGCAATTACTGCTCCTCTGGGAGCCATTGGCATTAGAACAGGAGCGCGGAGGCTGCCGGAACCGGGAAAAGTATGAAATATTCGTCAGCTACTTGCAAACATGCCTTGCATTTGCTATAATTCAATGGCTAGATTATTGAAGTTACTGAGAGTGGGTTGTCCCACTCTTTGTTACTGTAAGAGGAGGATATATGGCTCAGAAGATAGACAGGGCTGTCAGTGAGCTCATAAAAGGCCCGGTAATGGAGAAGGGTTATGAACTTGCTGATGTGGAGTTCAGGAAGGAACCTGACGGAATGTACCTCAGGATTTACATCTATTCCAGACAGGGTATCGGAATAGATGATTGTGTGGCCGTCCACAGGATAATAGAACCCCTGATTGATGATAACATTGATATCCAGGGCTCATACACCCTTGAGGTCTCTTCACCGGGATATGACAGGAAATTCAAGAATGAAGAGGATTTCAAAAGGTACATGGGAGAGACAGTGGAAGTAAGACTTTATAAGTCCAATGAAAAAGGAAAGATCTTCAGCGGTATTCTTTCAGGATACGGCGAAGGAAATATTGAAATTGTAGTTGATGATGAAACGTTGCGGTTTTTGGAAAAGGATGTTGCATCGGTCAAGAGAAAGTTTGTAGATTAAAAAAGGAGGAGCAATATGGCTTCAGAGTTGATGGATGCCATCAGGCAGATTGAAAGAGAAAGAGGAATAGACTCGGAACTTCTTGTGGAAGCCCTTGAGAAAGCCCTTGAATCAGCATATAAGAAAAACAGTGGTGTAGCTTTCGATGTTAATGTTGAACTCAACAGGGAAACCGGTGAAATAAATGTAATGCGTATAAAGACCGTGGTTGAGGAAGTGATGGATGAGGACACTGAAATCTCCCTCAAGGATGCGCTGGAGTATGCGGATGTGGAAGTAGGAGATGAACTTCAGTTTGAGGAGTTCATGGATCCCCATTCTTTTGGAAGGATTGCCGCCCAGACTGCAAAACAGGTCATCATGCAAAAGATAAGGGAAGCTGAAAGAGAGAAGTTATATGACATATATGACAACAAACTCAAGGATATCGTCGCAGGTGTCATAAGGAGAATTGAGAAGGATACGGTTTACCTTGACCTTGGCAATACTGAAGCCCTCATGCCTCACAGGGAACAGGTTGGCAGCGAGCATTACTCAGTGGGTTCCAGGTTAAAGGTTTACGTAACTGAAGTGAAGAAAACAAACAAAGGTCCAAGAATATTCGTTTCAAGAACACATCCCGACCTTGTTAAGAGGCTTTTTGAACTTGAAGTACCTGAAATCCAGAATGGTATTGTCGAGATAAAATCAATCGCCAGGGAACCGGGCTCAAGGACAAAGATAGGTGTATTCTCCAATGATCCCAACGTTGATGCTTCCGGAGCTTGTATCGGCCACAGAGGAATCAGGGTAACTGCTGTTGTTGATGAGCTCAGGGGAGAAAAGATTGATATTGTAGAATGGAGCCAGAATCCTGCAACATTCATATCCAACAGTCTCAGCCCTGCTGATGTTATCAGGGTTGATATATTTGAACCCCTTGATGAAAACAGCGAAGAGGAAAACAAAGCAAGGGTAACGGTCCCGGACAACCAGTTGTCACTGGCCATCGGAAAGAACGGACAGAATGCAAGGCTTGGAGCAAGGCTCACAGGCTGGAAGATAGATATTATACCTGAATCCCAGCTCAGGGGTATAATAGAGGATGAGTTGCTGCATGTAAACGAAGAGAGTGAACCTGAAGCAGCAAATCCACTGGACGCCCTTTTTATGGAAGAAAGTGAATCTGCGGGGAACACGGAAATTGATGATGTTTCCACTGAACCGGCTGAAGATGAAGAGCCGGCTGAGGAATAGGATAAAATAATATAGTTGAAGGTGTTGGCTTGAAGAAAAAAGAACCCATGAGAATGTGCATAGTCTGCCGTCAGATGAACCCAAAGAAATCTCTTGTCAGGGTAGTGAGGTCGGCAGATGGAGTTGTAAGTGTGGATCCAACGGGAAAACTGTCGGGAAAAGGAGCATATCTGTGCAGGAACGCAGAGTGCATTGAAAAGGCAGTAAAAACGGGGGCAATCCGCAGGGCATTGGATGCCGAAGCATCAGCATCTGTATATGAGGAACTTCAGGGTTATGCAAAATGATGACAGGGGTTTTTATTCAGCAATAGGATTGGCAAGAAAAGCAGGAAAGATAGTTGCCGGTACCGTTGCTGTGACACAGGCTGTTGGGAGACGGAAGGTAAGACTTGTTATTGTAACTGAAGACTTAGGAACCAACACCCTGAATAAAATAAAGGCTGCATGCAATGAAACCGGTGCTGAACTGATATCATATGGCAGCAGTGAGATGCTTGGAAATGCAATCGGAAGAGAGAGTATTAAGATTATCGGAATTATTGACAGAAACTTTATTAAACTGATTCTGTCAAAGATGCAGATTGAATGGAGATAATAGATGAACAAAAAAATCAGTGAAATTGCCAGGGAACTTGATGTCAAGCCGGGAATCATATTGAAGAAGGTGAGGGACCTCGGTATTTCCGCCGAAGGAGTGGCATCTGAAATTTCTGAAACAGAACAAAACAAACTTTATGAGCAGATGGGTCTTAGAAAAAGGGCCGGTTCCAAGAGTGCAAGGGCAATTAAAGTTGATGAATCTGATTCCGGCAAAAAGAAGGTTGTCATTAAGGCGCAACCCGTAAAACCGGTAAAACAAGCCCATTCAATGGAAAAGCCTGCCACGGACAAATCATCCGATGAAACATCTGCCGATGAAGCTCCTGTCCCAAAGCCAAAGAGGATGAAGGTAACTGTAATCAGAAAGCATAAGACAGATGAGGAAGAAGAAAGTACTTCAGCTGACGAAACCGGGAACGATGAAATCGAGGGAAATGCAGCTTCAGAGGAAATCTCCGCATCAGTTTCAGACAGCAGTGAAACAATTCATGAAGAAACTTCCGAGGCAAATAAATCAGATATAGAACTTGAAAAGACGGAAGAAATAGAAGCAGGTTCAGAAGTGACTGCATCTGAGGAAGTTGATGCTGTGGAGGAAAAAACAGAGGAAGCCACGGTTACGGCCAAGGAAGAATCACCAAAACCAAGGACTGACAAACCGCATGTGAACGCAAAACCACAGACTGGTCAAAAGGACCACAGGAAACCACATAATAAGCCTCAGCCGCAAAAGGAATCAAAGCCGCTTGGACTTACAGGAAGGAAAATTGACCTTACTCCCAAAAAGCCAGTGCCCAGGCAGACCAGAGGTAACAGGGATAACAGGGATAACAGGGATAACAGAGATAACAGGGATACGCAGGATACCCGTACTGCCAGACCCCAGAGACCGCAGAATGCCGGTGTTCCAAGACCAAGGCCTGCAGCAAAGGCGGATACGGATGTTGATGAAGAAAAACCTATATCCAAGACAACCCGGAAACCGGAAAAGAGAAATAACACAAAGGAAAAAGGACGCTATGTACAGCAGGAGTTCAAACCTGTTGCAAAAAAATCCAAATCAAAATCCGGAAAGTACAGGAATGATGATTTTGTCGGAGGTGGAATAAGAAAAGTTAACGAAGTCCTTTCCGAGGATTACGTGCTCAATGAATACTACAGTGATGATAATCTGAGGCAGAGGCGCAGCAAAAGAAAGGCAGACAATGCACCAAGACGTGAAGTACTCACACGTGTCAAGCTGCCCGCAACCATGACCGTAAAAGCATTTGCAGAAACAATAAAGAAACAGGCAACTGAGGTAATAGGCAAACTGATGTCCCTGGACATAATGGCAGCCTTGAATGATGACATTGATTTCGATACAGCCTTCCTTGTTGCAGCTGAATATGGAATAACGGCTGAACTGATGGAATCAATATCAATGGAAGACATACTCTTCGATGATGATAAGGTTGATTCTCCTGACAGCCTTGTTGAAAGAGCGCCTGTTGTCGTTGTCATGGGTCATGTTGACCATGGAAAGACAAGCCTGCTTGATACAATCAAGAATACTGATGTAGTTGCAACAGAAGCCGGTGCAATCACCCAGCATGTGGGTGCCTACAATGTCCGTGTCAACGGAAGGTTGATCACTTTCCTTGATACCCCGGGTCATGCAGCCTTTACTTCCATGAGAAGAAGGGGAGCACAGGTTACTGACATAGCAATAATCGTAGTTGCCGCTGATGATGGAATAATGCCGCAGACAGTTGAGGCAATAAACCATGCCAAGGATGCCGGAGTATCAATTATAGTTGCAATAAACAAGATAGATTTGCCGGCTGCAAATCCTGACAAAGTCAAACAGGAACTCACTGAATACGGAATAGTTCCGGAGGAGTGGGGAGGCGATGTAATATGTGTTCCTGTATCTGCCAAAAGCGGGGAAAACATTGATACACTGCTTGATATGATTCTTCTGACAGCTGATGTCCTTGAACTGAGGGCAAATCCTGACAGACAGGCAAAAGGTACCGTAATCGAATCAAAGAAGGATGAACACAGGGGTGTTGTTGCTACATTGCTGGTGCAGAACGGAACCCTCAGGGTAGGAGACTGCGTAATCAGCGGTACATCAGTAGGACGTGTAAGGGCAATGACAAATGACAAGGGAGATGAAATCAATGAAGCCGGTCCATCGATGCCTGTTGTTATCCTGGGTCTGGATGAAGTGCCGGATTCCGGTGAAGTCTTCTATTCCGTAGAGGATGAAAAGGTGGCAAAGAGCCTTGCCGAAGAAAGAAGATACCAGCAGCAGCAGCAGAAGACCAGCAAAAAGCCCACAAGCCTTGATGAACTTTTCAGTCAGATACAGGAAGGAAATGTAAAGGAACTCAAGATCATTGTAAAGGCAGATGTCAAGGGCTCGGTTGAGGCAGTCACTGAATCACTGGAAAAATTGTCCAATGACGAGGTTACAGTCAAGGTAATCCATGGAGCAACGGGAACAATAAATGAGAGTGACATAAATCTTGCTGAAGTTTCAAACGCAATAATCGTAGGTTTCAATATAAGGCCGAGTGGATTTATCTCTAAGGCTGCGGAAGATGCCGGTGTAGATATAAGGCTTTACAGAATAATCTATAATGCAGTTGAAGAAGTTGCAGCGGCAATGAAGGGATTGCTTGATCCAAAATACAAGGAAGTCGTGACGGGTCATGCAGAAATCAGGCAGATATTCAAGGTGTCAGGAATAGGCACCATAGGCGGATGCATGGTCACGGACGGACGTATAAAGAGGAGTTCGGATGTAAGGGTTGTCAGGGAAGGCATTGTTGTCTATGAAGGCAAGCTGGCTTCACTCAAGCGATTCACGGATGATGTAAAGGAAGTACAGTCAGGTTATGAGTGCGGTATTTCCGTAGAAAAATACAACGATATCAAGGAATCAGATGTCATCGAGGCATTTGAGATGGTGGAAATAGAGGTATAGTATGGCCAGGAGAACCGAAAGGATTAGTCAGGAAATAAAAAAGGAAATAAGTCTGATCCTGCAAAATGAAGTAAAGGACCCAAGGCTTACGGCAATGCCGGGAGTCATTGGGGTCAGGGTCACCAATGACCTGAGCTATGCTGATATTTATGTGAGTCTCTTCGGAGACAAGGAATCCATCAGGGAATCCCTTGAGGCCATAAGAAGTGCATCAGGATATATACGTCACTTACTGTCAAAAAGGATAAAGCTCTGGCATGTACCTGAACTCAGATTCAAATGTGATGATTTCATAGAGGAAGGCTTCAGGATTAACAGCATTCTGGACTCACTGAACAAGGATAAGAATGATGGAAATCAATGAGATGGTTGTCCGGTTCACTGAGTATGCAAGGGACATGACCGATTGTGTGATCATGCCCCATGTGAATGCAGACGGCGACTGTCTGGGCAGTTCCATAGCTTTGAAGGACTTCATGGAATCCATTGGGGTTAGGACAAGGATTCTTCTTGAGGAGAAAATTCCTGAAAAATATGATTACCTGGATCCGGATAAGACATTAAGTGTCTATGAGGGTGGCGAGATTGAGGAGAGTTTCATTATCACTCTTGATACAGGTGATACAAAGAGATTGGGTAAAAGATTCGAAGCATTGAAACACGAGGTTTCCTGGAACATAGACCATCATAAGACAAACACACTGTTCGGGAAATACAATTATGTTGACATAAATGCATCTTCCACGGGTGAAATCATCTACAATATTCTGGCCGGAAACAATTATGATTTCAGCAGACGGACTGCTGAGGCTCTTTTTACTGCAATCAGCACAGATACTGGTGGGCTCAGATATTCAAATACCACTCCAAATAGCATGAGGATATGTGCAGGTTTACTTGAAACAGGAATAGACATTTCAGAAATATCCCATAGGGCATTTGATATGATGCCTTACCCCAAGCTCAGGCTGAAGTGCCTGGCCATTGAGAATATGAGATTTTTCTGCGATATGAGGATTGCTGTTATATCAATGAAGGCATCTGAGTATGATTTTCTCGGGGGAAGGGATGAGTACTTTGATGGAATAGTAAACATAACGGTAAATACCGAAGGAGTAATTGCGGGTGCCTTAATAAGGGAAGCCGGTTCAGGATATAAGGTCAACATGAGGTCAAATACTGATGCAATTGATGTGTCTTCGATTGCAGGCGACTTCGGCGGCGGAGGACACCAAAGGGCAGCCGGGTGCACCATTGAATCGGAAAACCTTGAACAGGCCTCTGAGCTTATCATCAAAAGACTATGCGGAGCCGTAAGATGATATGGGAATGAACGGAGCCATCATCTTGTACAAGGAAAGAGGCATATCATCTTTTTCGGCCGTTTCAAAGGTCAGGAGAATAACAGGAGCAGACAAGGCAGGACACACCGGCACCCTGGATCCCATGGCTGAGGGTGTACTGGTTGTTTGTCTGGGAAAGCATACAAGACTTGCGGAGTACCTTATGAAGGACGAAAAGGCATACAGGGTAACCATGCTTCTGGGGATAGCGACTGATACCTATGACCTTGAAGGAAGCATAACTGATAAATCCGACATATCTGATTTACAGGATGACATTATTGCTAAAACCATTTTAGGATTTGTTGGAACCATTGAACAAAAACCCCCTGTATATTCAGCAGTAAAGGTCAAAGGCAGAAAACTTTATGAATATGCCAGAAAGGGAGTTGATGTCACAATTCCTGAACGAAGAGTGGAAATAAAATCAATCAACAACTTACAGATATTTGATGATTCATATGACGGGCATCATGTAAAACGCACGGAATTTGATGTTTCATGTTCAAAAGGTACATATATTAGAAGTATTTGCAATGACATCGGTAAGGCTCTTGGCAGCTATGGGACGATGAGTGCTTTAGTCAGGACAAAGAATGGTTGCTTTAAGCTGAGTGATGCCCATGGATTGGATGAGATTGAAAAAGCAGCTGAAGAAGACAGACTTGACAGTATAATCATTGATCCAACTGTATATTTGGATATTGACAGTATTTTACTTGATGAGAATGATTCAGAGCGGTTCATGAAGGGTATTGTCTTTGAAACAGGAAAACCGGCAGGAGATTATCTGGCAGTACTTTCAGATGGCAGGGCGGCAGGTATAGCATCAGTTGATGAATACGGGAAGATTAAGAGCAGGAAAAGACTTATATGATTACTCTAACGGGAAACCAGGGAATCGAAGATCTCAAAGCTTCCGGGATAGGCCTCGGAAATTTCGACGGTGTTCACATAGCACATGAAAAACTGATCAGTGAACTGGTCAGGGAATGCAAGAAGCGTGGAATTCCATCAATTGTATATACCTTCAGGGACCATCCGGACAATATTCTGCAGAAAAGAAACATAAAATTGATTTCACCCCTTGAAAAAAGAATGGAGAAATTTGAGGAACTGGGTGTCGACTATCTGGTCCTTGAGGATTTCACAGATGAATTTGCTTCAATGGAAGCTACGGATTTCATAGAAGATATACTCGTCAGGAAGTACAGGATTTCACTTGTAGTTACAGGTTTCAATTATCATTTCGGTAAAATGGGCAGGGGTGACATACAGCTTTTGGAAGACCTTGGGAAGAAAAATGGATTTGACATTGTGACCATTGCACCGGTAAAGGCCGGGGATAAGGTAGTAAGCTCAACTGCAATCAGGGAATATATTGAAAAAGGGGACATGGAAGAAGTCAGGGTCATGATGGGAAGATACTATTCAATCAAAGGAAAGGTTGAATATGGTAACAGGATAGGAACCTTGATCGGATTTCCTACTGCGAATATAATTCCAATCAGAGATTTTGTACTTCCGGATAAAGGGGTATATTTTACAAAGACAATTGTAGATGGCAGGTCCTACAACAGCATCACAAACATCGGAGTAAGACCTACGGTCTCATCAAATGCTGAAAAAATAATAGAAACCCATATATTCAATTTCACCGGATGGCTTTACGGCAAGGAAATCGAAGTGCTTTTCATAACAAAGCACAGGGATGAGATCAAACATAATGATATAAATGAGTTGAAAAACAAGATTGAAACAGACATAGCAGAGGCGGTTCTTTTCTTTGGAAATCATCCGTACTTGTAGGGTGTAGTTTACCATGGTAAAATATTTGCAGCGCTAGGAGGTTATTATATGACTGAAGTTTCTTTTCCCAATTTGTTCGGAGGATTTGTAATCCGTGTCTCGAGGGTCGCATTTACATTGTTCGGAGTTGATATTTACTGGTATGGACTGATCATAGGTGTCGGATTTGCCCTTGCTGTATTCCTGGCACTGAGAAATGCTAAGAAACATGGCCTCGTCGAGGATGATATCATCAATATCCTTTTGATTGCAGTTCCTGTTGCTATAATTTTTGCAAGGTTGTTTTATGTGGTCTTTTACACAAAGAACTGGACCTTTGCCGAAATCATAAATATCAGGGACGGAGGTCTTGCAATCTATGGAGCAATAATCGGAGGTATGGGAGCCGCCGCTGTATACAGCTGGGTGAAGAAAATTAATTTTCTTGCCCTCGGCGACCTGGCTGGCCCATATTTCGCACTGGCACAGGCCATAGGCAGATGGGGTAATTTCGTAAACCAGGAAGCCTTTGGATATAATACAAATCTTCCATGGGGCATGACGAGTCAGCCCATACAAAATGAACTGAGTCTTATGGCAGCAAGGGGAGTTGATGTAAATCCATATCTTCCCGTCCATCCGACTTTCCTGTATGAATCAATATGGAACCTGCTTACTTTTGTATTATTGGTTGTCCTTTCAAGGAAAAAGAAATTCAATGGACAGATTTTCTGCCTTTATATGGCACTCTATGGTTTTGGAAGGATGTTCATCGAAGGTCTGAGGACTGACAGTCTGATGCTTGGAAACATCAGGGTAAGCCAGCTTATTGGTCTTGTGTTCTTCCTTGTTTTCACTGCTATTCTGCTTCTTATATATATGAAGGACAGGAAAGAAAAGAAGGAAGCAAGGGACAATGAAGAAATGGCAACTGGTACTTCGGAATATGCTTCAATCCTTAAGGAAAACATCAAGCTGTCTGAGGATGAAGACAGGGGAGAAGACACTGAAGAACCCGGGGAAAGTGAAACAGAAGCAGATAAGTAAAGAATATTCAATGGCAATAAAAAAAGGAACCTTTTGGTTCCTTTTTTGGTCGGAGCGACAGGATTTGAACCTGCGACCCCTTGACCCCCAGTCAAGTGCTCTACCGAGCTGAGCCACGCCCCGGCATATGTGCTCAAGTGCCTATGGAATTATAGCACAGGGCAAAAGTTATGTAAAGGTATATGGATGTAAAAACAAGTTCGTAATATCTTTATTTTTTGAAAAATCTGTTATATAATTGAACAAAATATTGAACTTACGATAAATTGGCAATATACTCATGACTTCAGGATACCAATGACCCGGGGGGGCGGGATAATGACAAATGAAAACGCACTATTTGAAAACAATGTGGTTTATGTTGCCGGTATAGCTGCCGGGGAACCTTCCTTCAGTCACGAAATATATGGCGAGAAGTTCTATGTATTCAACCTGAATGTCGAAAGACTCAGCAAGTCATATGACACACTTCCGGTATTGATTTCCGAGAGGCTGGTCAATATTGAAAAGCTTAACAAAGGTAGTTTCGTTGAGGTGGAAGGACAGTTCAGGTCCTACAACAGTTCAAACAACGGAAGAAGCAAACTGGTCCTCAACATATTTGCCCGTGAAGCAAGGATAATTGATTCCCTGGATAACATACACAATAGAAATACCATTTTCCTGGATGGATTCATATGCAAGAAACCAAATTACAGGACCACGCCTTTCGGACGGGAAATCACGGATATACTTATAGCTGTCAACAGGGCATATAACAAGTCAGACTATATACCCTGTATATGCTGGGGAAGAAATGCCAGATTCTGTGAAAAGCTTGATGTTGGTGCAAACCTGAAGGTCTGGGGCAGATTGCAGAGCCGTACATATGAAAAGAAACTTGATGACAGAATAATCAAAAAAATAGCTTATGAGGTTTCGGTTACAAAACTTGAATCTGACAGTGAAGTCGAAACAGAAAAAGCAGTAACCTGATCGGAGGACAGAAATGAAGAAACTGGAAGTTGAACTAAAACCATGTGATGGTTTTTTTAATGTTAAGAAGTATGATGAAAAGCTTGAACAAGCATCGGAATGTGCAGATAAACTTTTCAATGGTACGGGAAGGGGCAGTGATTTCACCGGCTGGGTGAACCTGCCTCTCCGTGATGACGAAACCCAGATGAAGAAAATAATTGATACCGCAGACAGACTGAGGGATAAATCCGACTGCATGATAAACATTGGTATAGGCGGGTCATATCTAGGGACAAAGGCGGTCTCTGACTTTGTATTCCCCCGGTCAGAAGGTCCTGAAATTCTATATGCCGGTAATTCAATAAGCGGAACAGATATGCATGGACTCATTGAAAAAATAGAAAACAAGGATGTGTCTTTGTGTGTTGTTTCAAAATCCGGTACAACGACGGAACCTGCAATTGCATTTCGGATCCTTGAAGGGTGGATGGAAAGAAAGTACGGCAGCAAGGCAAGGGAAAGGATAGTGGGGATTACCGATGCCCGAAAAGGAGCAGTAAAGAGTCTCTGTGATGAAAAAGGATATGACAGTTTCGTGATACCCGATGACATCGGGGGCAGATATTCCGTCCTGACGCCTGTGGGGCTTGTTCCACTGGCAGCCTCAGGAATAGATATAAGGGAATTGATGAAGGGTGCTGCCGACCAGGCAATTGTTTCAAGGGATCTTCCAAATGACGGGACTATGTATGCTGCAATGAGAAATGTCCTCCTTGATGAAGGCAGGACCACTGAAATACTTGCAGTTTATGAAGAAGCCCTTAGATTCATGGCTGAATGGTGGAAGCAGTTGTTCGGTGAAAGCGAAGGCAAGGAAGGCAGGGGAATCTTCCCTGCATCTGTTGTTTTCAGTGCAGACCTCCATTCCATGGGACAATATATCCAGGAGGGAATAAGAAATATTTTCGAAACTGTGATTCATATCGAGAAGCCTCCCTTCGATATGCTGATACCTGATACCGGATCAAATGAAGATGGTCTTGCATATCTTGCAGGAAAAACCATGAACTATGTCAATGAAACTGCCATGAGGGCAACAATGAATGCCCACAGGGCGGGCGGAGTTCCAAACATTTTGATAAATATTGAAGACCGGAGCAGCTACAGCCTTGGCAGGCTTATATACTTCTTCGAATTCTCATGTGCTGTAAGCGGGTATTTGCTTGGAGTAAATCCCTTTGACCAGCCGGGAGTTGAGGCCTATAAGAAAGAGATGTTCAGAATGCTGGGAAAACCCGGTTATTGATGGGTCTGAACCCATGATTATTAAATCTTCTGTATAAATAAGGACTTGATATGAAAAAAATTCTTGAAGTATTTCTGTTATCCATGGTACCTCTGATAGAACAAAGGGGAGCGATTCCCCTAGGGATAATTGTCCATGACCTGAATCCATGGCTGGTCTTCATTGTTTCATTCCTTGGAAGCCTTGTTCCGGTCCCGTTCATTTTGTTTTTCTTTTCACATATCTTTGAATGGCTTGGAAAAACCAGGATCCTCAGATGGTTCTATGAGTTCATTGACAGAAAAGTAAACAAAGGCAGGGACAAGGTGGAAAAGTACGAGCGCTGGGGTCTCATGATATTCGTTGCAATTCCTCTTCCGACAACAGGTCTTTGGACCGGAAGTGCAGTTGCTGCCTTTCTAAAGATGGACAGAAAAAAAGCGGCGGTATATATCATAGCAGGAGGTCTCATATCAGCTACTGTTATAACGATTCTTTCACTGGTATTTCCCGCAATGCTGAACAATTGGATTAAGTAGGTGGATGATGGAATTTCTTGCCCAGGAACACATAAAGATCAATTATCATGATGACGGCAGGCTATCAAGCTACAGTCCGGGCATCCTGGTAACCGGTAACGGAAGAATTGTCGTAACTGCAGAAACTTCCGGAAGCAATGAAGCGATGGAACAGTTTGCCGTAAAGGGGAAAAGATACGGAGGTTATACCCAGGGGAGAATATACATTTCCGATGACGGTGTTTCCTTTGAATTGAAACACAGGTACCCGTTCATGCATGCAAGACCCTTTGAATTCGAAGGAAGACTTTATGTTCTGGGACAATGCAACGACCTGATGATTATATCGTCAGATGACAATGGTGACACCTGGAGTCCGCCGGTCAGACTTACTGAAGGCGAAGACTGGCATCAGGCTCCATGCAACGTTCTTCATCATAGAGGTAACATATATATCGTCATGGAAAAAAGGTCCACGCGTAAAATAACGGGATGGAAGGTGAACAACATAACCCCTGTTCTGATGAGAGGAAATGGGGGATGTGACCTGACTGACAGAAAGAGCTGGACATTTGCATCTGAACTGTACTTTGATGAGGCTGTTGACAAGGAGCAGCTCCAGTATTTCGGAGTACCGTTCCATTGGACTACGCCTGACACATATGTTGAGATAGCTCCTGGAAGAGGATGTGCAGAAATAGGCTGGCTTGAAACAAATATAGTCAGGTTCAATGATGAAAACCATTACTTCCATGACAGAAATGCAATACACCTTTTCATGAGGGCGCATACTGGGATGACCGGTTACGGCGCTATGGCAAAGGTTATTGAAAAAAATGACGGGACCATGGAAACCATGCTGGAAACAGTTCCATCGGGTAAGAAAATTGTTTATATACCCCTGCCCGGAGGACAGATGAAATTCCATATACTGTATGATGAGAAGACCGGGTTATACTGGCTTCTTTCAACACAGTCCACTGACAGCATGACCAGGGCTGAGATGCTTCCAAAGGAAAGGTACAACCTGCCTGACAATGAAAGAAGACGTTTGGTGCTTCATTTTTCCAGAAACTGCTTTGACTGGTGTTTTGCAGGAATTGTCACAGCGGGGGAGAAGGAGAACATGGCAAGGCACTATGCATCCATGGCTATATATGGAGATGATCTGCTGATTGCCTCAAGGTCCGGAGATGAAAAGGCAATCAGCGCACATGATACGAATTTCATATCTTTGCACAGGGTCAGGAATTTCAGAAAGTTGGTATATTGATGGACAGGGAAATCAAAAAAGGCATATATCCTACAATGGTTACTCCATTTGATGACAGCGGCAGTATTGATTATAAGTCACTGGAAGGATTCATAGAGAAACTCGAAAATGACGGTGCCGACGGATTGTTTGCAGTATGTCAGTCCAGTGAAATGTTCAATCTGGAACAGAAGGAAAAAACAGAACTTGCCCGCTTCGTCAAGAGGAAATCAACCCTTGATGTCGTAGCCTCCGGTCATACGCAGAAGTCCGTCGATGAACAGATTGAGGCAATGAAGGAAATGGAGCAGACCGGAGTGGATGCAGTTGTTCTTATAAGCAATGCATTTGCCGGACCTGATGAGGATGATGATGTATTCCTCAGGAATCTGGATCTATTTCTGAATGGATTCCGGACGGATATACAACTGGGTATGTATGAGTGTCCATTTCCTTACAAACGGCTGTTGTCATCAAAGGTTCTTGGATATATCAAGGAAACGGGAAGATTTACTTTCATGAAGGATACTTCCTGTGATGCCGGTATCATTGGTGAAAGACTTTTACAGACAAAGGGCAGCAGATTTGGTCTTTACAATGCCAACGCACATACACTGGCTTTCAGCACAATGAACGGGGCGGCAGGTTATTCAGGTGTACATGCAAACATTTCAGTGAAGCTTGTAGCATTCATCATGAATAATCCGGTTCCAATGGATATATTCCAGGCAGAGGCACACCGCCTCTTCTATGAATTTGCATACTTCATGAGTAATTCCAAATATCCGGTTTCTGCAAAGATAATGCTGCAAAGGGATAATATTTTCAGAACAGTTGAAAGCAGGGTAATAAATCCGGCGACAGTGGGGCCGGACATATACCTGGATTCCATAAGGATGTATGAAAGAATCAAGGAGTTTGAAAATCAATTATGATAAAAGAGGCAATGTGCGAAAATACAATAAATCCAGTTGGTATCGATGTTCCAAGACCTGTCTTTTCATGGAAATACCAGCTGCCGGATGAATCATTCTTTCAGACAAACTACAGGATCGTAGTTTATGAAGGTGACATGGTCTGCTGGGATTCAGGGGAAGTTGAAAGCCGTGAAAATCTTGGAATTGAATATGACGGAATCAACCTTAGGTCCTTGACCAAATATTATTGGGACCTTGAAACAACTGATGACAAAGGAAACCTGTATGAGTCCCGGGAAAACATCTTCGTTACAGCCTACCTTGAAAATGACATGGATATCATATGGATATGTCATCCCGGTGAATCTGATAATCCTGTTTTCTATGGGGATTTCTACGTGAAGGATGAACTCGATTACTGCCTTTGCGCGATATCAGGATTGGGTTACTATGATCTTGCTGTCAATGGTAAGAAAGCAACTCAATACCTCAATATGCCGGGTTGGACCGATTATGGCCCCAGGAATCTTGAAAATCTTCTTTATCCGTATATTGATCATTCCGGCAAAAGGGTGCTGTACAACCTTCATGATATAACGGCTCTGCTTGCCAGGGGGCTCAACAGATTCGAGGCAATGCTTGGGAACGGTTTCTTCAATCAGATTGAAAGAGCCATTGAAGGAGACATGTCATATGGGAACCCACGGCTTTTCATGGAAATAACCATGATTTACAAGGATGGTTCAAGGGATGTATTCAAGGCTGACGAAAGTATTTTCTGTACCGAAGGTCCCCTTGAATTCAACAACATTTATTTCGGGGAAATCCGAAATGACAATCTGGGATCCTCCTTTGACGGAAGCATGCATCCGGAAGTAATGGAATGGGAACACGGCACTATGAATAGTCAGTTCAATTCCTTTGACTGCATTGCAGGGGAAGTGACACCAATTGAAATATCTGACGGCATATATGATACCGGCATGAACATGTCCGGAAGGGTAAGGGTAAGGGCACAGGGACCAAGGGGAGCTCAGTTTACACTCAGATATTTTGAGTCAATGGTTGATGGCAAGCCTGATTACGGACCATCCGGAGGTGAATGGCAGATACAGGAAAACAAATATATTTTTGGTGAAAACAAAGAGGTCAATTATCATGAGACCTTTGGCTTCAGGGGATTCAGATACTTCAGTCTGGAAAAGGATGATGACGTCGTTATACTGGATATCAAGGCTGAGGAAATTTACGGAGCCCATAAGGGAGAGAATTACTTTGAATGCGCCGATGAGACCGTCCAATGGATTTATGATGCTTATGTAAGGACACAGCTTTCCAACATGCATGGCGGTGTCCCATCAGATTGTCCTCACAGGGAGAGACTCGGGTACACCGGTGACGGACAGGTTACCTGTGACAGTGCACTTCTTTCAATTGATTCACAGGCTTTCTACAGGAAGTGGCTGGATGACATTTTGATTTCGCAGGATGCAGAATCAGGTTTTATCCCTCATACCGTTCCTTTCAGTGGTGGAGGAGGAGGTCCTGCCTGGGGAAGTGCCTGTGCAATTGTACCATGGGTACTTTACAATCATACCTTTGATCCAAGGATACTGAAGGAAGCTTATCCGGTCATATGCAAATGGATCGGGTACCTTGAAAACAAAAATCCTGACCTCATTGTAAGGAAGGAAGAGGAAGGCAGCTGGTGTCTTGGAGACTGGTGCCTTCCTGTCGGAGGTTATGAAGTAGAGGAGGTTGACCTCGACGGAATATTCGAAGCAATGGACCCGGCACTTGTAAATACATGCTATTTCTACAAGTGTATAACAATCTGTATCGACATAGGAAAGATCATAGGGAGAAGCACGGTTCATTTTGAGAGACTGGCCGGGAGGGTAAGGGAAAGATTCAATGAGGAATTCCTTGACAGGGAAAGAATGACCTATGGCAGCGGGGAGTATTGTTCAAATGTATACCCGCTGGGGTTCGGAATGGTACCGGACCAATACAAGAAACAAGTGGCCGGCTCACTCAATGATTATATCGTGGAAAAGAACTATGCCATGATGCTTGGAATATTCGGAGTGTCCCTGATTTTTGGGGTTCTGTCAGAATATGGATATACGGATACAATAAAAAAAATGCTTGCAGGCACTGATTATCCATCCTTCAGTTATATGAAGAGCCGGGGGGCAACCACCATATGGGAAACATGGGACGGCAGGGCTTCAGGAAATCATCCAATGTTCGGCAGTGTTACCGAATATCTGGTCAGGCATCTTGCGGGAATTAGATATTTCAACAAAGAGGGTCAGTATCTGTTAGAGCCACAGCTTGATTCAGGTTATGGGCATATTGCTGCCGGAGTTGCCACAGTCCACGGTATGGTTGAGATAAGCTGGAAAAAGAACGGTGATGTTTATCCTATTACAATAAAACTACCTGGCAACACAAGGGGAGTACTCAAGGCCTTTGGTCAGACAATGGTAGTGCAAAACGGTAAAACTAATCTGACTGTTGACCCGTCAGGGAAATTAGTGTAATGAAAATAGTAGTCATCTGCATATTTGGAATAGAATCAGTTACTGCAAAGGAACTTCGAGACCTTGGCTTCAGGGACCTGGATGTAAGCAATGGTAGAATTTCATTTGAGGGTGACTTCAAGGATATCGCAAAATGCAATCTGAATCTTCGTACCGCCGAAAGAGTATATATTGAAGTCGCGGGATTCAAGGCCTTTGATTTTGATACCCTTTATGACGGGATCAGACAGATTTCCTGGAATGATATAATGCCATCCAATGCAAGCATACCTGTAAGGGCTTCAAGCATAGATTCAAGGCTCTACAGCACAAGGGACTGTCAGAGCATATCAAAAAAGGCAATTGCAGACAGTCTCTGCAGTGCCTATGGTCTGCAAAGACTGGAAGAAGACGGAGCAATTTATCCCATTGAAGTATTCATACACAGGGATATTGCATCAATATGTCTTGACACAACGGGGACAGGACTGCATAAAAGGGGATACAGGTTATTGAATGTAGAGGCCCCTCTGAAGGAAACCATAGCTGCAGCATTGATAGGAATATCATATTGGAAACCGGGAAGAGTATTGCTTGACCCCTTCTGCGGTTCGGGAACATTTGCAATTGAAGCAGCTCAGATGCAGCAGGGAATCCCTCCGGGCATCAACAGGAGCTTTGGCTTTGAAGGATGGAGCAATGTTTATGAAGTAACATTGAATGGGCTGAAAAATGAAGCCATGGGGGATATACGTCACGAAGGAGAATGTGTGATATTCGGCAGTGACATTTCAGCTCAAAACATTGAAATTGCACTTAAGCATGCTGAAATGGCCGGGGTTGGAAAATTCATAAGATTCTCTGTAAAAGATTTCAGGAAGATTGAAAAGGACCATGAGTACGGAATCATGATTGCAAATCCTCCATATGGACTGAGGCTTTCCGATAAGTCAGAAATAATCGGGATGTACGCTGATCTTGGAAGAAAGATGAAGGAGTTCGATACATGGTCAAAATATATACTGACCGATGATGACAACTTCGAAAGGAACAGCGGATGCCGGGCAAGCAGGAAAAGGAAAATTTACAATGGTACCATAAGATGTACATTTTATCAGTACTTCGGACCCAGTCCGAACAACCGTTAGTTACTTGACTAAAAATCAACAAGGATATAATATTAGACTATCAAAAATGGAGGTAGAATCATGAACAAATCGGAATTAGTAGGAGCTGTTGCCGAAAAAACCGGACTTTCCCGCAAGGATGCTGAAAAGGCATGCAATGCATTTACAGATGTACTTACGGAAGCAATGGTTGCAGGCGATAAGGTTTCTTTGGTAGGTTTCGGTACATTCAGTGTTAAGGAAAGACCGGCTAGGGAAGGCATCAATCCATCCACCATGGAAAAAATTACTATTGCTGCTTCAAAGGCACCTGTTTTCAAAGCAGGAAAAGCCCTGAAGGATGTTGTAAACAAATAATTTTTTCGGGGGCCTTGCAAAAGGCCCCTTGTTTATTGCCATGAGAAAGATTGATACAAAAACCATAAGAAGTGCAATTGAAAGAATGTGCATAGAGGCATCGTACAATATTCCGGAGGAAGTAGTACGATGTTATTATAATGCGGCTGAAATAGAAGAAAGCCCGCTTGCCAGGGGCATTCTCGGCCAGATAATTGAAAACGCAGAATACTCAAAAATGAACAATCTGCCATCCTGCCAGGATACAGGTATGGTTGTTGTATTTTTGAATATTGGCAGAGAGGTTCATTTCACAGGGAGTCCCCTTGAGGATATGGTCAACGAGGGAGTGGCTTCTGGCTATGAGAAGGGATACCTTAGAAAATCAGTCGTTGCCCATCCAATTGACAGGGTAAACACAGGCAGCAATACACCGGCTGTGATCCATTACGACTTCACAGACGGGGACAAGGTCCATATAAGCCTTATGCCGAAGGGTTTTGGAAGTGAGAATATGAGCGCACTTGCCATGCTGAAGCCATCAGACGGTATTGAAGGCGTCAGAAGATTTGTATTGAATACAGTCGACGCCGCAGGTGCCAATGCCTGTCCGCCGCTTTTCATTGGAATAGGTATTGGAGGTACCGCTGAAAAAGCAATGCTTCTGTCAAAAAAGGCTCTTATGAGATCACCCGGAACAAGGAGTGAAAATAAAACTGATGCAGGACTTGAAGCGGATTTGATTGATCTATTGAACAAAACCGGTATTGGAGCAGCCGGAACAGGAGGAACTATAACTGTTTTTGATGTTTTCGTTGAATCCTTTCCGACACATATTGCAGGTCTCCCCGTAGCCGTCAACATATGCTGTCATGCAATGAGACACAAGGAGGCGGTAATCTGATGGAGAAGAAACTAATATACCCATGGTCCAGGGAAGTCATACGGGCTCTTCGGTCCGGAGATTCCGTTCTGATAACAGGTACAATATATATGGCCAGGGACGCTGCCCATGCAAAGATGACAGAGGATTACAGGCTGACTGGAAAATTTCCCTTTGACATCAAAGGACAGGCTATTTATTATGCCGGACCTGCCCCTGCTGCACCCGGAAAAGTCATTGGACCGGCAGGACCGACGACCAGCGGAAGAATGGATAAGTTTACTCCGCTTCTTCTAGATAACGGACTTTACATGATGATAGGAAAAGGCGGCAGAAGCATGGAAGTGGTGGATTCCATGAAAAAGAACGGTTGTGCCTATCTTGCGGCCACCGGAGGAGTTGCAGCACTGTTGTCAGAGTGCATTAAGAAACAGGAGATAATATCATATCCTGAACTCGGTCCTGAAGCGCTTCGCAAATTGTATGTTGAAGATTTTCCGGCAATTGTTATAATAGACTGCGACGGAAACAACCTGTATGAAACCGGAAAACAAAAGTACAGGAAAAACATATAACAGCGAGGGTAAGAATTGATGCAGTCAAAAATCAGGATGAAAACTCCACTGGTTGAAATGGACGGGGATGAAATGACCCGTGTGCTCTGGGCAATGATCAAGGAAAAGCTCATTGAACCATATGTAGAACTCAGGACTGAGTATTATGATCTGGGTCTCACAAACAGGGATGATACAAACGATGGAGTAACCGTTGAGGCTGCCAACGCTATAAAGAAATATGGTGTAGGCGTCAAATGCGCAACCATAACACCTAATGCACAGAGAGTGTCAGAATATAATCTGAAGGAAATGTGGAAAAGTCCCAACGGTACAATCCGTTCCATACTTGATGGTACTGTTTTCAGGGAACCCATAATGGTTGATAACATCAAACCTTATGTAAGGACATGGGAAGAGTCAATCATCATTGCCAGACATGCATATGGCGATGTCTATTCTGCGGTAGAAATGCAGATTGACGGTCCGGGAACTGCAGAGCTTGTTTTCACTTCAGAAACCGGTGAAAGAAAATCCAGGGTTATAAAAGGATTCAACGGCAAAGGTATAATACAGGGAATGCACAACACGGAAGAATCCATCAGCCATTTCGCACATTCATGTTTCAGATATGCCCTTGATAGAAAAAGGGATCTGTGGTTTGCAACAAAGGACACCATATCAAAGACCTATGACCACAGGTTCAAGGATATATTCGAGGAAATATATGAATCCGAATACAGGGAGCTTTTTGAAGCAGCCGGAATAGAGTATTTCTATACCCTCATAGATGACATCGTGGCAAGGATAATCAGCGGACGGGGTGGAATGGTATGGGCCTGCAAGAATTATGACGGGGATGTTATGTCTGATCTTGTTGCAAGGGCCTTTGGAAGCCTTTCAATGATGACCAGTGTACTTGTTTCACCGGAGGGCTGCTATGAATATGAAGCGGCTCATGGAACTGTCACAAGGCATTATTACAAGTACCTCAAGGGCGAGAAGACATCAACCAACAGCATGGCTACTATATTTGCATGGAGCGGGGCATTGCATAAGCGCGGGGAACTCGATGGAAATGACGCTTTGATTGCCTTCGCAGAGAGGCTTGAGGAAGCCAGCAGGGAAACAATTGAGTCAGGAATTATGACAGGTGACATGGCGATTCTTTGTGACAGCCCTGATGTCAGGGTTGCGGATGCAGAGGAACTGCTTGACGAGATTGCAAAAAGACTTGAAATCAAAATGATGTGAAAATAAAATTTCACTGGGTATAAGTAAACATTGATATTTGGAGGTATTTATGGCAAAGGTAACAAAAGACATGATTATACTGGATGTATTGAAGATGGACCCTGATTGTGCACAGATATTTTTCAGGAACGGTCTTCATTGTGTGGGATGTCCTTCGGCATCCGGTGAGTCAATAGAGGATGCATCAGCCGTACATGGACTTGATGCAAACAAACTCATAAAGGAACTCAACGAGTATTTTGAAGCCTGATCTGATGAACAAGAAATCTCAGGTCGGTATCTTTGCATGCAGCACCTATGACGAGAACGAGGTCTATGGTGCTGTTTGCAATGTATTGGAGTCCCTAGGAGGGGTCGGGGCATTCATAAGGGAGGGAATGGTTGTAGCTTTGAAACCAAATCTTCTGCTGCCCATGTCCCCATCGGTCAATGCAACGACAAATCCTGCAATAGTAGGTGCTGTCGGACGCATAGTAAAAGAAGCAGGTGCATTTCCGGTTGTCGTGGAAAGTCCCGGCGGACCATATTCAAAGACAACATTGAAGACCACATACAGGGTTTGTGGTATAACGGATGTATGCAGCAGATACGGCATTGAATTGAATTATGATACAACAACTGTAAAGGCCGTTGCAGATGCCTACGGCAGGACAAGAAGCTTCAATATTCTGAAACCTCTTGCAGAGGCTGATCTTGTAATAAACCTTCCGAAACTAAAAACGCATGGTATGATGGCATATACCGGAGCCGTCAAGAATATGTTCGGCGCAATAGCCGGAACAGAAAAAGCAACCCACCACATGAATGTTCCTGATTATGATGCCTTTGCATCCAATATGATTGACATCTGTATTGCATCCAACCCGGGCCTTACAATCATGGACGGAGTAGAAGCGATGGAGGGCAACGGACCATCTGCAGGAACAACGAGAAAACTCGGGGTAATACTTGGTTCTTCCAATCCTTTTGCCCTTGATATGGCTTGCCATGACATCATAGGACTTGCTGCAGAAGAATCATATATCATGAGTACAGCCATCAGCCGGGGTATTTCTGTAGAATATGAGGGTGTCGGTGATGACATAAAAGAGTTCATGGTAACGGACTTCAATATACCTTATAGGAAAGGCGGCGGTAATCTTAGAAGGACCCTTCTTAACAATAAGCTGCTTACTTCATTCAAGGCAAAACCGGTGGTTGACAAAGAGATGTGCGTAGGCTGTGGAATATGCAAAAGGAATTGTCCGGCAGAAGTGATTTCAATGGTAAACAAAAAACCCGACTTTGATTACAAAGGTTGCATCAGGTGTTTCTGCTGCCAGGAATTGTGTCCGGAGCATGCTATTTCAATAAAGGAACCTTTCATTATAAAGATTTTGAAAGCCGGAAGGAAAAGATAATGAATGTCGTTCTGGTTGAACCGGAAATACCACAGAATACGGGTAATATTGCCAGGACCTGTGCCGGTCTTGGAGCAACCCTCCATCTTGTCAGACCCCTGGGGTTTTCTACTTCAGACAGATATTTGAAGAGAGCCGGACTTGATTACTGGAAGTTCGTGGATATCATATATTATGATTCACTTGATGAATTTTTATTGATGAACAAGCAAGGTAATCTTTATTTCTGCACAACAAAGGCTAAGAGGACATATACTGAAATTATATATGAACCCGGTTCATTCTTTGTATTTGGAAAAGAAACCAAGGGCCTTGATGAAAAGCTGCTTGAAGCCAATTACGAAAGATGCATAAGAATACCGATGAATAACAATATCAGGTCACTGAATCTGTCAAACTCAGTGGCAGTGGTTCTATATGAAGCATACAGACAGAATGGATTCACCGGTCTGGAAACCAAAGGAGCATTGAAATGAAAAAATCTATCGTTGAAGAGTTCATGGACCTTGTCAGAATCGACAATGAAAGCCTTGATGAACGCCTTATGGCGGATTTCATAATGGATAGGCTGCGTGGGATCGGCTATGAGCCATATGAAGATGATGCCGGCGAAAAAGCTGGCGGAACGGCAGGAAATGTTATCTGTCTGCTTGAAGGTGAACCGGAACTGGATTCTGTCATGTTCCTGGCACATATGGATTCCGTTTATCCATGCAAAGGAAAGGTACCCATTATAAAGGATGGATATATCGTAAGTGAAGGGGATACTGTACTGGGCTCCGATGACCTTTCGGGTGTTGCGGCAATGCTTAATCTTGCACAGAACATAAAGGAAGGTGGGAACAGGCACGGAGATATCTGGCTTGTATTTACAATTGCGGAGGAAATTGGCCTCGTCGGAGCAAGGCATCTGGATACTGAAGGAATCAAGGCTGATTATGCATATGTATTGGATTCAGGGGGGGACATAGGAAAGGGTACGGTCAGTGCACCTTCACATAACACATTTTCAGCGGTTATTACAGGCAGGGCCGCCCATGCGGGAATGGAGCCGGAAAAGGGAATCAATGCAATAAATGTCGCAGCCGATGCAATCACAAATATGACTCTCGGAAGAATTGACCATGAAACCACCGCGAACATCGGATCCATTGAAGGTGGAAGATCACTTAATATTGTATGTGAAAAAGTTACAGTAAAGGGTGAGGTAAGAAGCCGCGACCTTGGAAAGCTTGAAAAGTATTCGGGAATAATAATCGACTCCTTCAACACAGCTGCAAAAAAGGCAGGTGCAACGGTGGAAATCAACATGGAAAGGGAATACAATTCGTTCAGGGTTTCGGAAGACCAGCCGGTACTTTCAAGATATAAAAGTGTCCTGAGGGCAATGGATGTTGAGTTTATTCCGGAACACAGCGGAGGCGGCAGTGATACAAACATAATATTCAACAAGGGTATCCAGGCACTGACAATAAGCTGCGGAATGGAGCAGGTTCATCAGACAACCGAAAGAATTTCAATCAGCGTCCTTGAGAAATTACCTGAACTTATGATGAAGCTGGCGTGCAGCAGATAAACATTGACAAAAATTTAACGAAAAAATGATATAATCTGTTGATTATAAATGCAATCTAATGTAAAATAGCAATGATAATTTTGTATACAATTTTAGGAGGATGAATATAATGGCTGTAAAAATTGGAATCAATGGTTTTGGAAGAATAGGCAGACTGGTTTTCAGGGCTGCTGCCGCCAATCCGAATGTAACCGTGGTTGGAATCAATGATCCTTTCATGGACGTTGATTACATGGTTTATATGACAAAATACGACTCGGTACATGGACGTTTCAATGGCGAAGTTTCAACTGAAGACGGAAAGCTTGTTGTAAACGGCGAAAAGATAAATGTATATTCAGCAATGGATCCTGCGGAAATTCCCTGGGGCGAATGCGGTGCTGATTATGTTGTTGAATCAACAGGTGTTTTCCTTACTACCGAAAAAGCGTCCGCACATCTCAAGGGCGGAGCAAAGAAGGTTGTCATAAGCGCTCCTGCAAAGGACAAGGAAACTCCTATGTTCGTAATGGGCGTCAACAACGAAAAATATACAACTGACATGGATGTTGTTTCAAATGCATCATGTACGACAAACTGCCTTGCACCGATTGCAAAGGTCCTCAATGATAATTTCGGTATCATAGAAGGCCTCATGACAACAATACATTCATACACTTCAACACAGAAACCGGTGGACGGCCCTTCAAAGAAGGACTGGAGAGGCGGAAGAGCATGTGCAATGAATATAATTCCTTCTTCAACGGGAGCTGCAAAGGCTGTAGGAGCCGTTATTCCTGAACTCAATGGTAAGCTCACAGGAATGGCCTTCAGGGTACCTACTCCAGATGTATCTGTAGTTGACCTTACCTGCAGGCTTGAAAAAGGAGCAACTGCAGAAGAAATCAAGGAAACAATGAAGAAAGCAAGTGAGAATGAACTCAAGGGTATCCTTGGTTATACGGATGAGGATGTAGTTTCATCTGACTTCATTACCGACCCTCGCACATCAATATTTGATGCAAAGGCAGGAATTTCACTCAATGATAATTTTGTAAAGGTTGTATCATGGTATGACAATGAGTGGGGCTACTCAAACAAAGTGGTTGATCTCATTACCTATATGGCCGAAGTTGATGCCAGGTAGTCAATCAAAGGCCCGGAAACGGGCCTTTTGTTTGGACAGGCTTTGATTTGGATAAAATAAAGGTGGATTATCAAACAAGGGTTATATAAGTTAATTAAGGGGTGCATGAGTTATGTCGATGTTGAATAAAAGAACCATAGAGGATATAGAAGTTGAAGGCAAAAGGGTCATTGTCAGGGTGGATTTCAATGTGCCATTGGATGATGAAGGTAAAATAACTGATGACAAGCGAATCAGAGGTGCACTTCCTACCATAAAATACCTGATTGACCATGGGGCAAGGACAATCCTTGTTTCACATCTTGGAAGACCGAAGGAAGGTTTTGAACCGGAATTCAGCCTGAAGCCAACGGCAGAGAGACTTTCAAAGCTTCTAGGCCAGGAAGTCATAATGTCAAAGGATGTCATTGGTGAGGATTCCTTTGAAAAGGCCGGAAAACTTAAGAACGGCCAGGTCATGCTCCTTGAGAATGTCAGATATCACAAGGAAGAAACAAAGAATGACCCTGAATTTGCAAAAAAACTTGCTTCCATGGCGGACATTTTCGTCAATGATGCCTTCGGTACTGCGCACAGGGCACATGCTTCCACTGCGGGACTGGCAGATTATCTGCCCGCAGTATGCGGATTCCTTATTCAAAAGGAAATTGAAGTAATGGGTAAGGCTCTTAAAAAACCAGACAGGCCTTTTGTTGCCATATTGGGCGGAGCAAAGGTATCCGACAAGATTGCCGTAATAGAGAATCTCATAGACAAGGTTGATACCCTTATTATAGGCGGAGGAATGGCCTATACATTCCTCAAGGCCAAGGGATATAAAATAGGAAGTTCCCTGTGTGAGGAAGACAAGATCCAGCTTGCAAAAGACCTGATGAAGAAAGCTGAAAAAGCAGGCGTTGAAATAATGCTTCCCATCGGCAGCATAGTAATCAAGGAATTCAAGAATGACACTGAGTTCAAATATGTACCTTCGGATGCAATGCCTGACGGATGGATGGGAGTGGACATTGGTTCCCAGACAATTGAATGGTATTCAAAGGCAATAATGAAGGCAAGGACAATCATCTGGAACGGACCAATGGGTGTATTTGAGTTCCCGAACTTTGCAAAAGGTACAGAAGAAATTGCGAAGGCTGTATCAAAGGCTGATGCAGTATCAATAATCGGTGGAGGTGACAGTGCGGCTGCAATTGAGTTGCTTGGATATGCAGACAAGGTTACACATATATCAACCGGAGGCGGTGCAGCCCTTGAGTTCCTCGAAGGAAAGATTCTGCCCGGTATAGATGTTCTTATGGACAAGATACCAAAGAGAAAAGTCATTGCAGGAAACTGGAAAATGAACAAAACTCCGTCGGAAACGGGAGATTTCATAAAGGAACTTGCCAAAAAGGTTTCAGATGTCAAGGATATAGTCATATGTGCAGTTCCTCATGTAGCCATACCTGAAGCCCTTAAGGCTGCAGCAGGCACAAACTTAGAGATAGCTGCGCAGAACATGCACTGGATGGAAGCTGGCGCATATACCGGAGAGGTATCGCCTGTAATGCTTGTTGACATGGGAGTCCGTTACGTAATTATTGGGCATTCCGAAAGAAGGGAATACTTCGGTGAGAGCAGTCATACAGTAAACAAGAAGGTTCATGCCGCGCTTAAGTATGGCATGGTGCCTATAGTATGCGTAGGGGAATCCCTTGACCAGAGGGAACTCGGAGTTACTGAAGAAAGAATCAAATTCCAGATCAAGGTTGCCCTGAATGGTCTTACGGAAGAACAGGTCAAGAAAATAATAATTGCCTATGAACCAATATGGGCAATCGGCACCGGAAGAACTGCGACAAGTGAACAGGCTGATGAAGTCTGCGGAATAATCAGGAATATGGTGGAGAAACTCTTCTCCAGGGAAGCCGCAAGGGAAATTGTCATACAGTACGGAGGAAGTGTCAAACCTACCAATGCTGAAGAACTTTTCAATATGCCCAACATTGACGGTGGTCTCGTAGGAGGAGCCAGTCTCAGTATAAAGGACTTTGAACAGATAATCCGTTACGATGGATAGACGGGAACAGATATGAATAAAAAAACACTGGCATTGATAATCCTTGATGGCTATGGATTGAATCCAAAATCCCTGGGAAATGCCGTATATATGGCTGATACTCCAAACCTTGACAGGTATTATTCAGAGTATCCGAATGCGAGGCTTTCTGCCTCCGGAATGGATGTGGGGCTTCCTGAAGGACAGATGGGCAACTCGGAGGTCGGACACACCAACATCGGAGCCGGAAGAGTTGTTTACCAGGACCTGACAAGAATAACAAAATCCATAATGGATGGTGATTTCTTTGAAAACAAGGCGTTCCTTGATGCCATTGATAACTGCATTGAAAACAAAACAGCTCTGCATCTGATGGGATTGCTTTCCGACGGAGGAGTACACAGCCATAATACACATCTCTATGCTTTGCTTGACCTTGCAAAATCAAAGGGGCTGAAGGAAGTTTATATCCACTGTTTCTTTGACGGCAGGGACGTACCGCCTGACAGCTCAATAGACTATATAAGGCAGCTTGAAGCAAAGATCAGGGAAAAGGGCATAGGAAAAATTGCCACCATAATGGGCAGGTTCTATGCCATGGACAGGGACACCATGTGGGAGCGTGTTGAACTGGCTTACAATGCAATGGTGCTGGGAACAGGTAACACTGCGGATTCTGCAGAAGAAGGTGTCCTTGCTTCCTATGAAAAGAAGGTTTTCGATGAATTTGTAAGACCATGTGTGATTCTTGAAAACGGAAAACCAACTGCAGTGATTAAGGAAAATGATTCAATTATCTTCTATAACTTCAGACCGGACAGGGCAAGGGAAATCACCCGGGCATTCATCAAGAAGGACTTCAGGGAATTCGAAAGGAAAAATGGTTTCTTCCCGGTCCATTATGTCTGTATGTCTCAGTATGATGAGACATTCCATGAGGCTCCTGTAGCATATGACTCGGAGGAACTTGTAAATACATTCGGTGAATATATTTCAGACAAGGGGCTCACACAGCTCAGGATTGCAGAAACCACAAAATATGCACATGTAACATTTTTCTTCAACGGCGGAGTTGAGAACGTATTTGCAAATGAAGACCGGGTTCTTATAAAGACGCCGGAAGTTGAAACCTTTGACCTAAAACCAGAAATGAGTGCCTATGAAGTAGCCGATGAAGCTGTCAGAAGAGTAAAGTCAGGGAAATATGATGTAATGATCCTGAATTTTGCAAACTGTGACATGGTAGGTCACACTGGTGTAATACCGGCGGCTGTGAAAGCCGTCGAGGCAGTGGATGAATGTCTTGGCAGGGTAATAGACGCTGTTATTGAAATGGGCGGCAAGGCGTTGGTAACAGCCGACCACGGCAACGCAGAGGAAATGCTTACTGAAGATGGCAAGGTCATAACAGCCCATTCAACCAACCCTGTTCCCATCATAGCAATCGGCCTTGGGAACATCAGGGTCAGGGAGGGGATACTTGCGGACCTGGCGCCTACTATGCTGGACATATTGGAATTGGAAAAACCCGAAAGCATGACAGGAAACAGCCTGATTGTAAAAGGGTAGTATAAAAAAATAAATCCGGAGGATTAAGACATGAAACAGTATTTGGAGATTGAAAGTGTATTTGCACGTGAGATCATGGATTCAAGGGGAAATCCAACCCTGGAAGTTGAAGTAATCGTAGAAGGCGGTTTCCTTGGCAGGGCAGCTGTACCGTCAGGTGCTTCAACCGGAGCCTTTGAGGCAGTTGAGCTCAGGGATGGTGACAAGAAAAGATATATGGGCAAAGGCGTTTCAAAGGCAGTTGCCAATGTAAATGAAATAATAGCCCCTGAAGTTGAAGGGCAGAATGTCCTGGACCAGGTGTACATAGACAAGATGATGATAGAGCTTGACGGAACCCCCAACAAAGCCAATCTTGGAGCAAATGCCATGCTGGGTGTGTCTCTTGCAGTAGCCCGTGCAGCAGCTGAAACCCTGGGTCTGTCCCTTTATCAGTATATCGGCGGAACCAATGCAAAGGTTCTTCCCGTACCGATGATGAACATTATAAACGGCGGAAAACATGCTGACAATTCAGTAAGCTGCCAGGAATTCATGATAATGCCAGTCGGAGCAGAAACATTCAAACAGGCTCTGCAATGGTGTTCAGAAGTATTCCATACCCTCAAGAAAGTTCTTAAGAACAAGGGATACAGCACTGCAGTAGGTGATGAAGGCGGTTTCGCACCAAATCTTAAATCAGACGAGGAAGCCCTTCAGGTCATAGTAGAGGCCATTAAAGAAGCAGGTTTTGAACCTGGAACACAGTTCAGGATAGCACTTGACCCTGCAGCAACGGAAATGTATGAAGAAGCAAAAGCCAAGGGCAAGGAAGGATGTTATTACTTCTGGAAGACGGATAAGATGTTCACCAGGGAAGAAATGGTCGGCTTCTGGGCTGAGATGGTTGATAAGTATCCCATCATTTCAATAGAGGACGGACTTGCAGAGGAAGACTGGGAAGGATGGAAGATGATGACTGACAAACTGGGTGGTAAAATACAGCTTGTCGGGGATGATCTTTTTGTAACAAATACTGAGAGACTTGCAAAGGGTATTGAAGGAAGAACAGCAAATTCAATCCTCATCAAGGTCAATCAGATAGGTACTCTCACTGAAACACTTGAAGCCATTGAGATGGCCAACAGGGCAGGATATACAGCAGTTACATCCCATAGGTCAGGTGAGACCGAGGATACGACCATTGCAGACATTGCTGTTGCAACAAACTCAGGTCAGATCAAGACCGGAGCACCTTCAAGGACCGACAGGGTTGCCAAGTACAACCAGTTGCTTAGGATCGAAGAAGAACTAGGTGAAACAGCAGTTTATCCCGGAATGAAGGCATTCTTTAATCTGAGATAGGTATATTCCCGTTGCCCCCATGGGCAACGGG
>DAINQB010000011.1:0-12016 GCA_036743175.1 Bacillota bacterium
AGGGGAATTTGGGGTTAGGTTAATAAATTGTAATTTCATTATAGTAATCAATTGTGAATATACTGTTATATAAATATGAATATTCTATGAACTTTACAGGTAATGTATAATACTGGCATGAAGTATTTTTATGAGTGTGAATTTCTGGTAGCCGGAGCAGGAATAGCCGGAATTTGTGCCGCTGTGCAGGCTGGCAGGCTTGGGATCGATACTGTTATCGTGGAAAAGGAAATGACCCTGGGTGGAAATGCCGGTCCATTGCTTGGCGTAGGTCCTTCCGGTGCCCATGTGAACAACGAATTCTATACCGAAACAGGAATTGTCATGGAAATTGAAGAACGGCTTAGCAAGGAAGGAGCAAGGCCTGCCGAGAACTACATGGCCCTCAATACATCTGTATTATGGGACAGGGTGGTTTCGGATATGCTAAGGGAAGCCGGGGTTCGTATTTTCAGAAAACATCTGGTTGTCTCGTCCAATGTACAGAATTCATCAATTCAATCGGTTGGTGTTCTTAACATTGAAAATCTTGATGAACTGGAGTTTAGAATCAACGGTTATGCAATGGATGCAACCGGCGATGCCCATCTTGCTTTCCTGTCAGGAGCAGAGACCGTCATGGGCCAGGAATCAAGGGCAGAGACAGGTGAAAGAAGTGCTCCTGAAAAAAGAGACAACACCATTTCAGCTGCGAGTCTGATGGCAATAACCGTGGATACCGGGATATCAAAACCATTTGTTCCACCAAAAGGCACACCCCCCTGGAATCCGGCGAAACCGGCAAACACATTTGACCCGAAAAAGAAATACAATTATATCTTTCAGGTGGATGAAGGCGGTGAAGAGCATGGCCTGAATTCCCTGACTTCCCCCCAGGCACTGTATGAAAGCCTGGTGGAGCGAATCTATTCAATATGGAATTATTTCAAGAACATAAAATACAAGGGCCTGGCACAAACCCACGAGCTCATATGGATAAGTCCAATCCTGGGCCGCAGGGAATCAAGGAGAATCGTCGGTGACTATATGCTTACACAGACCGACATTGAAGAGAACAGGGACTTCCACGATGCAGCAGGCTTCGGTGGTTTTTATCTTGACTATCATCCACCTTCATCAGACGGTGGGTATGAAACGGTATTCTACTATAACCCTCTGCCATACCAAATCCCTCTTAGATGTCTGTACTCCAGGAACATCAGAAATCTTTTTTCAGGTGGCAGAGCCATATCTGCAACGCACCTTGCCTTTACCAGCACAAGGGTCATGCGCACAGGCGGCCTTCTCGGACAATCAGCGGCAAGTGCTGCATATTTGTGTCTGAAAAATCAGGTGAATCCTGTCGATATAGCTACATCATTTATTGATGATTTCCATATGCTGTTAAAGAATAACGATGTTTTCATACCGGGTGTAATTGCAATGGCCCCATCCAATCCTGTGAAATCAGCATTGATATCAGCAACAAGCGAGGCCTCCCTGGGTGGTTTACCTGACCCATCTTCATTGATATATACTAAAAATCCGGTTGAGGCAAAAATATATTCAATTCCTGAAAAGATAGATAAGCTAATGCTCAAAGTATGGAACAAGAGGAAGACCGCAGGCAGCATTGAGCTTACAATATCATACGGAAAGACAGCAGGATTCATTCTCAATGAGCCGGATTTTAATAAAGATTCAGCGGAATACAACTTTCATTATCCCGAAAGAGAGAATGAAGTCAGCAACTTCGATGTCATCTATACAAAGCAAATGAAAATACCTGCTCACTATCATGGGTGGGTTTCTTTTGACTGCGGACTTGCACAACTTGAACCCGCAGACAGAAAGACGGTTCGAAAATGTCTGAAAATAAAAGCCACCGGGAATGTTGATATAGCACTGAATGGTGCTCCTCCTGATTTCATTGAAGGTGACAGTATCCCGCTTCTTTCCATGGAACCGGCATATGTATATGGCTCTGCACACAATATACGGGATGGTGTAATTCACCGTGAAGGCATCGGCATTTTACATCAGTGGATAAGTTCGCCATATAATCCCCTGCCTCAGTCACTGACAATTGGGTTCGGCCGGACAGTAACCATCAGCCAAATTGATATTATCTTTGACTCAACGGAAAAAAGCGAAGCGGATATGTTCTACTGTAAAGGCGAACTTGCTTCACCCAAGCTTGTAAAATCATATTCATTGGATGCTATATTATCTGACTCTTCCAAAACCATTTATGAAACAAAGGACAACAGACATCGCTTCAATAAAATCAGACTGACCGAACCTGTTGAAGCGGATTCAATTCGCATTACTGTATATTCAACTGTAAAAGGCGGTAATCCTGCAAGGATATATGAAGTTAGGGTCAGGTGATGGAATTGTATCTATTTTGAACCTCTCATGATTGAAATCACCATGCCAAGCTAATATTTCTCTAAAAAGCCTGACGCGGTCATTATTTGGGGGCTCTCAATATCAAGATTTTCAAAATCTCTGTCTCCAGTGATAAATATATCAACATCTTCAATAATTGCCGAGTATAAAACCGGATAATCCTTTTTATCTCTAATAATAAATAAACTTTCCTCCATATTTACAGGGGTGTAAACCAGTTCATAAGGTAACGCAGCTAAAAATTCATCAAGTGCCTCTTGCTTGTTTCTAAATTTTCTTTTCACCACTTCAGTTAGCTCATCTAAAACGAATGATGATATTACAAGTTTATGATTCTCTGTTATCCTTTGAATTAGTAGATCCATCTGTCCGCTTCGGAATACAAATGCAGAAATAAGGACATTTGTATCAATCATTATCCGCATTTTTTTCAGTCCACATTTCTTTTCTAACTTGTTTAACTAAGTTAACAACATCCTGCTCATCATTTAATCCTAATCTTTCGGCTTCACCATTAAACTCATATTGTATTTTTTTAAGTGCAACCATTGTGGAATTTGCCATGATAATATTCCCGTTTTCCTCTATAAAAACTACTTTGTCACCATCCTTCAGCTTTAGTTTTTTACGTATTTCCATTGGGATTGTTATCTGACCTTTAGCTGTTATTTTAGCAAGTTCCATAAGCTCATCTCCTTTTTCATGGAATTCCTTACTTTCATTATATTGCTCATAGGCTAAAAAATCAAAAATATTTATTGTCGTTTCAAAAATACACTTGTTATTCTACTCAGAAAGTACGCAGCATCTTTAACTCATCTCTGCAATAATTTTACGTGTTCCTGATGTCTCTGACCCGCTAATCATAATTTTTTGTCAAATCAGATATATAATCTTGTTCCGGGAAGCGGACTTCAATTACATTATAATTTTGCCCGATACTCAGTTTTCATGTATCGTATTGCTTCCATCAGCTCAACAGCCCTCATGTGCTGGGTCATGTCTGCAGGAGATGGCCCACCGGATCTGACGCTCTCGTAGAAATCCCTGTGTTCATCATAAAATCCACTGCTTATGAACATGTCTGTCATCCTGCCATGTATTTCCCTTACGAGAACTCCATTCCTGTATTCCATTATACTTCCCGGATAGTCCGGGCAGTCCCATATAGGTATGTTCAGGAAAAATGTTGAACCCTCCGAAATAATGACGGATCTTTCTGCATTCATACCCGAATCAGGATAGAAATTCATTTCAACCCTTGTTCCTTTGTTTGTAATGCCTGACAAAAGAATATTACCAACCGGAGTTGTTTTCAGTGGTTGATATGTAAACGACATTTCAGAATAGATGCCACCCGCAAGCATCTGCGCCGTATCAATCCCATGGATGGCTGTGGTCGAAAAATCGGCATCCTTCCGCCCGGTACGATAAAAATCATATCTCAGATATTCCACTTCCCGGCCCTTCAGAATTTCCGCCATCTCTTTGACAAGCGGCATGTATCTTCTGTTGAACATGACCCCTGCATTCTTGTCTGAGCGTTGGGATGCTTCCACAATGGCACTGCACTGTTCAACTGTCATTCCCGGGGGCTTTTCTGTTATAAGATGGAATCCAAGTCCCAGTATTTCAACCGACATACCAGAGGTAAGGTCCACTGGAACAACCAAACTGACGGCATCAGGCTTCTCATCCTCCAGCATCTTTTTCCAGTCGGAATAAGCTCTTTTAAAACCAAACTCATCACAAAAAGCAACAGCTCTTGTATAATCCACATCACAGCATGCTGATATTTCAGTATCCGGATAATCTGCTGCATATTTCATCAAAGCCGGCCCATGCCCGCGAACCGACATGGCACCGCAGCCAATATGGCATATTCTAAAGGTCATACTCTTCCCTTCTCCTTGGTATCCTGTATATCACCCTGTCCTGAACAAGGGTTATTGCTTCACTGCCTTCAATTATCCGAGAAGCCCTCATTGAATCCATTGACATAAGCACTGTTTCACCCTGGTCTGAAAGCCTGTACATTGTACCCTCGGATTCAATTGCCAGCAGTCCTTCAGATGCTCCGGTGATGTATTTCAACCCACCGTTCAGTGCCTTGAACCACAATCTGCTGCCCGTCATATCATATGCGGATATGAAACCAAGGCTTGTTCCCACATAGATGATGCCTCCCTCGAAATACAGAGCCGTAACTGCACCTGCAAGACTATGGGAAAATGCCTCGCTGAACTTTCCTGTCTGTATCTCAAACTTATACACAACAAGGTTCCTGTTCCTGTTTACACCCTGTACAATATATTTTTCACCGCTGAACTCGATTATGCGAAAGGCGGTAGTATAACTCGTCCAACCCGCTCCTATGCTTTCGTTCGGAGTGTATTTCAATTTTCCATTCATATCTATAATTTCTATCTGGGAGTATGCTCCCAGCAAGCCCCCATAAATGATGATTTCCATTTCACCGTCGGAGTCAATGTCATTGATTTCAAAACCGGCAGGAACAGAAGCACGGTAATAATAACTCCAGAGAAATTCGCCATCCGTGGAAAAGCACCTCAGACAATCATCACCGCACCCGGCAAGCAAAATATTCCCGAGGGCTTTCAATGTTACAATCCGCTGGTTCTCAAGTTCCCACCAATAGAACATTGTGGGGGTTCTGTCGAACTTTTTCCTCCAAAGATCAACACCTTTCCTATGGGCTGCCAGTCCTCCTGCACCTGTTGAGGAATAGACCACCCCTTCATGCAGGCATACAGCCTGAACCGCTTCTTCTTCCTTTACTGTCCACAGGGGTTCATTCCCGGGTATTCCAACTGTTATTTCACCGGAAATCATCCCAATGGCCATCAAATCCTGTTCCATGTCTACTGATAAAATGGATGAGCTTTCCTCATGTACAAGTTCAGAGAAGAAATCAAACTCAGGTTGTTCCGGATCGAAATCAATCAGATTTTCAGGAGACTTGTTCAAGAATCCAAGTGACTTGAAGAAACCTTCTGAACTGATTTCAATACCACCTTCCGTAAGACTTGCGGATGCAGGCACTTCATTGTTCATTGCTGTTGCAAAAAAATGAGTGAAGACAACCGACTCACCTTTTGCCAGCTTCTTGTTGTATTTCGCCTTGAACTCCGTTATTTCCGGATTCTTGATCCTGTATCTTTCAAGGAAAAGAGCTCTGTTGTCAAGCCCGATGAAATCAGGACTTTCCTTTCCCGGGGGTGTTCTGAAAAGATGGTTGTAACTTCTTCTTTCAAAGGTAATCCCTGCATCCTGGTCAAGTGACATAAGGACAAATGCAACCCTGTTTCCCTCCCTGTCATTTCTTATACTGACATAACCGTCTTCCCTTGGAAGTACGGAACCGGGTGTCCTGAAATGAGCCTCAACCGAAAATACGCCTTCCTCATTCGCCCTGATATGGTCCCTGACTGCCGACCCTACACCCGGAACAAAGTAAATCTCCCGTGTCCAGTCTGCACCGTTGTTGTCCTTTGACAAAATCCTAAGATACGAAATACCGTCCTCATACTCCTTTATATCTTCAATCAACGGAAAAGCAGGTATGGGTTTCCTGAGCCCATCCTTGCTTATGGTCACAAGATTATGGTTTTCCGGTTCAACATATGTAAGTCTGTCCTCTGCTACCAGGAATGGTATTCCATGGGACGAATATTCTATTATGGAGCCGGCATCCGAATATGAGTGTCCTCCGCCTCCGATACCATCAACCAGCATGAAATCGTCACCTTTGTCCCAGCTGCTCCTGAAACTTATTTTGTCAAAGCATTTTTCAATGGGACCTGTCGGTGGTGTATCCGAAACCATCCTGGAATGATACTCATCCTCATGCTGCCATGTCTCGTATATCAATGGATCAACGGGAACAATGGTAGTACCGCCGTCATTTGGTCTTATAGGTTCAAGACCGATGTCAAATTGCCTGGGCATGGCGGACATTTCACCGGAGTTTGCAAGTTCGAATGGAAGAATATCATTGGCATACTTATATCTGCCATCCTTGTAGTACTGGGCTGCAATCCTCAGGACAAAGCCGGGATGCTGTCTGTTTTGAAGTGAGTCCCCAGCCCCGGGAAGATATCCGTCATTGGCAATCACGGCAATTGCACATTCAGCTGCTTTTTTCGCGCCGTTGAACTTGAAATACTTCTTTTCAGGGTCCAGAAGGCCATAGTGCAAGAGAACAGGCTGTGACAACCACCATCCATGACAAAGCCCGTCGCACTGTGGTTTCCAGCTTCCCGTGAAATAAGGCCTGTAGACATTGTCGGCCAGCTCCTCATAACGGGCGGCCTCCTTGATATTCGGGTGATATGTCTTCAGATAAGCTGAAAACATTTTTATCCCAAGTGCAGGTATTGTTCCATGGTTGTTCCTTGTCAGATGCGGTGACTGATATTGATGTCTGTCAATGGAACAGATGCCTTCTTTGGAACCTGCCCAGTCAAGGAAGAACCCGGGTGCTTTTTCCAAAACATCCCCCTCCAGCATCCCGGTCACCTCAAGAAGCCTCCATACGACAAATCTGTTGTAGAACATGAGATGCTGAAAGGGCATTCCCAGTATTTCCCTGAAAGCCTTTGTATAATCCGCCAGAACCTCACCGTTGCCTGTAAGATAAGCGAGATACCCTTTGTTCTCAGGCCGGATGGAATAATAGTATGTGTCCTTCGATGAATCCAGTTCATCATTGAATATATGGTCTGCATATTCATCAGGTATATGAAGCCTTGTCGGACGCACTTCCTTTTGGAAAGGAATGACATCACGGATCTGACCCTTGAAATATGCAACTGCGCTTCCTAGACCTTTTCTGTCGGAATAACCGATATGAATCACATTGTATCCGGTTCCATATGGATCAAGGAGCGTTCTGACTTCATAGCCTTCCGGTCCGGGATACCACCTGTCCGTAGCTGAAAGAAAATCATAATATAGCCGCTCCACACACTTGTTGTCGGCAAGATTACCTATGACAATGACCGGACCTCCGGCATGGACCATATTGCGGTCATCCGAGTTTTGTTCAACGCTGACGGACGCTGCAACACCGCGAAGCTTTCCCACTATTTCTTCAAAATATGCTGTCTCCATTGAATCGGGCAGAAATACAGTCAGTGACTTTCCCGAAACAACTGTATCTTTATTGGTCTTTCTGAATGATAAACTCATGCTGGCCTCCGGTCTATATATTTATTTCAAGCCCAACCGGGCAGTGGTCACTTCCCATTATTTCAGGATATATGTATGCATCCTTCAGTTTGTCCCTAAGGTCATCCGATGAAATGAAATAATCTATGCGCCACCCTGTATTGTTGGCTCTTGCATTGCCCATGTATGACCACCATGTATAAATGTTTTCCATATCGGGATAAAAATGCCGGAATGTATCAATGAACCCCGAATCCAGGAGAGCTGTCATCTTGCTGCGCTCTTCATCCGTAAAACCTGCATTCATTCTGTTGGTTTTAGGGTTCTTAAGGTCAATCTCATTGTGGGCTACATTCAGGTCTCCGCATACAATCACCGGTTTGCTTATACTCAAACCTTTCAAATAAGTTCTGAAAGCATCATCCCATTCCTGCCTGTAATCAAGTCTGGCCAGTTCCCTCTGGGAATTCGGCGTATATACATTGACAAGCCTGAAATCATCGAACTCAAGGGTGATTACCCGACCCTCCTGGTCATGTTTCTCTATTCCAATTCCACTGGTGACCTCAACCGGCTTTATTTTGGTAAAAACTGCCGTTCCGGAATATCCTTTCTTTACAGCATAGTTCCAATATCCTTCGTAACCTTCAGGATTGAAATCTATCTGACCCTCCTGCAGCTTTGTTTCCTGGATACAAAAAATATCAGCATCAGTTGCCCTGAAATAATCTTCAAATCCTTTTTTAACACAGGCCCGAAGCCCATTGACATTCCACGAAATAAGTCTCATGATCTCCCCTTTTCATTTATGATATTTCTCTCCCCTGCCTATTTTGAAAGCCCTGTATATCTGCTCCATCAGGATGACGCGCATCAGCTGATGGGGGAATGTCATCCTTGAAAAAGAAAGAAGCATGTCAGCTCTTTCCAACACCTCTGCATGGAGCCCGTTGGATCCTCCTATTACAAAAGCAATATCCGGGATACCCCTCACTCCCAGGCCGCGGAGCATTTCCGAGAATTCAATGCTGTCAGGAGATTTGCCTTCTATCGCCAGGGCAATTACATACTCTCCGTCTTTGATCTGCCGAAGGATTGCATCTCCTTCCTTTTTCAATGCTGCCGGATCCTCATCTCTTTCATCGCTTACTTCAATCATGGAAATCCTTCCATATGAAGAAAGCCGTTTGATATATTCAGCAACAGCGTCCCTGAGATACTTTTCCCTTAGCTTTCCAACTCCGATGACCTTGATTCTCATATATAGAAAACCCTGCTGGTTATACCCCTTTCCGCCACGTGAAGCTCAATATCATCCCCGAGCCTGAATCCTATGCTCTCGATGCATGTGCAGACAGTTTGATATGCCAGTTCGGGATTGTTGTTTTCCCCGCTCAAGTGCCCGATGATGAATTTCCTTACACCTTCAAGGGCAAGCTGTGCAATGGTTTCACCGGCAACTGAATTACACAGATGTCCGTGGTCGCTTTTGATTCTTCTTTTAAGAATATACGGATATGGACCATTTTCAAGCATTTCAAGGTCATGGTTTGATTCGAGCATCAAAAGGTCGCTGTTCCTGATGTTCATAAGCAGCTCATCATTCATGTGACCAATGTCAGTTGCTATGGTAAGCTTCCTGCCTTCACAGAAAAACGAATAACCAACGGGATCAGCTGCATCATGGGGTATTCTGAAAGGATGTATTTCAATCTCACCGAATCTGAACGGTTTACCCGGTACTATGTATACAATATTGGCTTCATTGACATTGCCTATGAACCCGATCATTGATCCCCAGGTTCCCCGGGTTGCATAAACAGGGACATTGTATCTGCGGGAAAGTATTCCGACACTGCTTGAATGGTCACTGTGCTCATGGGTAACAAGTATCGCGTCCAGGGATGCAGGATTTTCACCTATTGAAACCAGGGCATTTTGAATTCTAATGCCACTCACACCGGCATCAACAAGAATCCTTGTCTTCCCATCTGTTACGAAAAGTGCGTTTCCGTTGCTGCCGCTGAACAAACTGCAAAATCTGAACATACCAACCTGCCTGAATCATTTTCTTTAGTATACCCCTGATATTGCCTTATCTCAACTTGACACCGCAAATGTAAACAATTTATGAATATGTACGGCAACATTGATTCCTAAAATAACAATTATGATATAATTCCTGCATCACCGTGGGAGGTGTAACTTTGAAAAAAATCTTGATTATATTCCTTGCTGCAGTGATTGTAATCCTACCGTTTTCTTTTCTGTATGGAGAGGAAGCTTCTCTATTTGACAGGTATATTGACAATGACACCCTTCTTGCTGACTATACCGAAAAATACAACACACTTGTCAGTGACAGGGAAGAACGACTGGAGATCTACGATAACTACAGGATCAGCTACAAAAATGCCTACTATGCAGCTATTGGGACCGCTGCAAAGGAAAACGGCATCCTTCAGGTTGACTGGGATATCCAAAATGCCCTATATGACATGAAAGCCAGGGAGGCACTGCTGGAAATTAACTTCAGGAATACACTGGAGATGCTGTGCCAGAAAACAGCAGCTGCCGATTCATCCGACATATCTGTTTCGGAAGCCCTGTCGAAGTACAATGAAACCCTTTCAAACCATTCAAAGGGATATGCTTCCGACATTGAATTGCTTGAAGCTGAATATAATTATAAAAAGGCAGAGAATGCCCGGCTGGCTGCCATACGTTCCCTTGAATCGGCACTAAGGTCCTTTGATTCTATGACAGGATATACCCTTGATGAGTTTGATGACTATTTATTTAACTTCAATGAGGAAATAGCCGAACCTGCCGATTTATCCTTCTATATTGACAAAGCCATGGAAAACTCAAAATCCCTTAATATAATAAGACAGGATATTGCTCGTTATGAAACTGAACTGCGTAACTTATCCGAATATTATATATCTGAAAGCCTGACATATTACAAAGACAAGAAGGACTCAATTGAAACAAATCTGGCCATATTGCGTCTGACACTTGAACAAAAAGAATTAGAAGTGCAACGTAATGTTGAAAATAAATATACTGCCCTTTCAGTTGAGAGGGAAAGAATAAGCCTGTTCGAACTGTCACTGGAAATCGCTGAAACGAATCATGAAATCAACAAAGACCTGTTCAACAGAAATTTAATAGATCGAATGGAACTTGAAGATTCAAACAAATCGGTCAATGAGGCTCTTGCTGAGTACGACCTTGCAGTCCACGGATACAACACTATGCTGCTGGAACTTGAATACGACTGTGCATGCTTTATGTCGGAGGATGAAAGATGAAAAAGAGAATAATTGTAATAACCCTTGTATTGATATTTGCAGGTACTGCCGTACTTGGTTTTGATATCCTGAATCTCACACCGGAGGAAGCCTATGAAGCTGCTTCGACCAGCAACCTTCAGCATGAGATTGACGAACTGAACATTGATCTTCGGGAAGCCAGCCTGAAAACAAGCATTAAAAATGCTTCTCATACCGCTGTTGACTCATATCAGGGAAGGCTCACCAAATATGCAACCCCATACGATGCCGAAACAAACCTAATGGTAAGTGAAAAGAATCTTGAAAAGTCGGAAAAGCAGCTGATGGTAACCATACTGTCTTCAATGATCTATCTGAATGAAAGCAAATTGTCATATGAAGACTCACTTTCCGCCTATGAAAAAGCAGAAGACGCTTACAGGGATGCCCTTGGTATTTCCGCAGTAACTGCAACTGAACTGCTTTCTCTGGAATATACAGCCATGAACAATCATATCAAGATGATCCAGGCTCAGAACAACATGGAAAAGGCACAGAAGGACCTTGATACTCTCCTTGGTATAGAAAATGCTGCTGTGGAACTGCCTTTTGAATATAATACCCCATACAATCTTGATGAAGAATTAGTGCTGGAATCAATGGTTGCAACCGATATCTCCCTTTTCCAGGCAGAAAGGTCACTTGAGTCAGCAAAACTGAAACATGAGATTGCTTCAATATTCTTTGATGATGACGAAGAAACTTTTATAAGCACCCTTGCTTCCATGAAAAGTGCCGAACTGAATTATAACAAGAAGCTAAGAAGCCTTGAGGACAGCGTAAAGGATAAAATAGATCAACTGAAAACACTTTATGACTCCATTGAACTGGAAAAGCTCAATGTAAGAATAAAAAAGGAACTCTATGACTCATCATTGAAGCAGTATAAGGCTGGTATTCTGGCTGTTAACTCCCTGGAGAATGCTGAAAATGCATATGTACAAGCCCAGAGACAGCTTGATTCAAAAATCTATGATTACATAATAGCCTGTATGCAATTCAGTATAGACACCGGATTCGAATTCCCGTCTTCATAGTCGCTGAACAACAATTAAAAACCTGCCTTCAACCAATCATCCCAAGGATGGTTGGCTTTTTTT
>DAINQB010000011.1:12116-29199 GCA_036743175.1 Bacillota bacterium
GTTGGTTTTATTTTTGTTGTATAATTTGAATATATCGTTTCGGAGGTTGTGATGAGGTTTTCAAAGGGTTTTGACAAGCAGGACATTTGTGGCAGCTGGTTCTTCAATTACAGTGATGAGAATCCGGGTTTCGTGCGGATTGATGAAGTAACTTCATTCTTCGGAAAACCTTTGAGGGCTTTGGTCCCCGGAAATTTCGAACTTGATCTGCTCTCCAATGATATTATCCCTGATCCTTATCAAGGGTCCAATATTCAGAATCTTGAGAAATTTGAAAACAAGCATATATGGTATTACAGGAACTTCGTTGTTGATGAATCCAGGGACCTTTTGAATGCTTTCCTTGTCTTTGAAGGCCTTGACTGTATTGCAGACATCTTCATAAACGGACAAATCCTCGGAAAAACCCAGAACATGATGATTCCCCATGAATTCAATGTTTGTGAACTCCTGAAATACGGGGAAAACGAGATTCTGGTACATATAAAACCCCTTGACCAGTTTGCACTTGAGAAGGATTATCCTGCCCTTGTATCGGGCTTTCATGCCAATTACCAGTCACTGTATATACGCAAACCTGCCCATATGTTCGGCTGGGACATTCTTCCCAGGATAATTTCCGCAGGTATCTACAGACCTGTCTATATTGAATACAGAAGCGATATCCTGTTCAAGGAATGTTATCTGCAGACATCACATGTAAATGAAAATAAATGCAGCATGGTATTCTTCTATAAATGCGACTTTGAAAAAAGACCGGGAACCAGGTGGAGCATCGTATTGGAAGGTTCTTGCAAGGAATCATATTTCAGGGAAGAATTCATTCTTGCATTTCAATATGGAAAGCACTTGTTCACGGTGGAAAATCCGCTTCTTTGGAATCCCAGGGGCTCCGGTGAGCAGAACCTTTATGATATCAAGGCAACCCTTCTTATGGACGATACACAGATGGCAACCATTGAGTTCCGGCATGGGATCCGCACTACGGAACTGATCAGAAAATCTGTAATGGACGTGCCGCCTTCAGGAGAGTTTCAGATTATGGTAAACGGCCGCAGGATATTTGCGAAGGGTACGAACTGGGTTCCTGCAGATGCCTTTCATTCCCGCGACCATGAACGCATCCCGGCTATACTGGAAATGGCAGCGGAACTTAATTGCAATACTATAAGGTGCTGGGGTGGCAATCTTTACGAAGACGACCTCTTCTTTGATTTATGTGACGAGCTTGGAATAATGGTGTGGCAGGACTTCGCCATGGCATGTGCCATTTATCCCCAGGACAGGGATTTCCAGGATACACTCCGAATTGAAGCAGCCTCGGTAATAAAAAGACTCAGGCAGCATCCCAGTCTTGTTCTTTGGGCAGGCGACAATGAATGTGACCAGGCCTATTCCTGGTTTGGCTTTGATACAGATCCTAATACAAACATACTTACACGGGGAGTTCTCCCTGAAAGTGTAAGGAACCATGACCCATTCAGGGATTTTCTGCCAAGCTCTCCCTACATAGATGCAGTTTCCCATGGAAAGGGTGACAGCTACCTGCCCGAAAATCATCTCTGGGGAAAGCGCGACTACTTCAAGACAGACTATTATGCCAAATCCACCTGCCGTTTTGCCAGTGAGATGGGTTACCATGGTTGCCCCTCACCTGAATCCATAAGGAAGTTCATTTCGCCCGGAAAAGTATGGCCTTATGACAATGAAGAGTGGCTGCTTCACTCGACATCACCAATGCCCGAAATAGACAAGAGATATAATTTCAGGGTAAAGCTGATGGCAGACCAGATCAAGGTTCTGCTTTTAAATGTACCTAATAACATAGACGACTTCAGCGTTGCAAGCCAGATATCACAGGCCGAGGCAAAGAAATTCTTCATAGAACTGTTCCGCGGTTCAAAATGGGAACGGACAGGAATAATATGGTGGAATCTCATGGATGGATGGCCTCAGTTCTCTGATGCTGTAGTGGATTACTATTTCAGGAAAAAGCTGGCCTTTGACTATATCAAAAGGGCCCAGCAGGATTTACTGCTGATGTTCAGGGAACCGGAGGAAAACCATCTGGAGCTCGTAGCCTGCAATGACACCCTTCATGACATTACTGCCAGGTACCGGGTAATCGATTCGGATTCCGGAACAACCCTTTTGTCATCCACTGCCACCTTCAATGCTGATGCTGTTACCCCTCTTGGTAAACTTAAGATAAATGAAAAAGACCGGAGATTCCTCATCATTACATGGAATATCTCCGGATCTTCATTCGTCAGTCATTATCTGGCAGGGACACCTCCCTTTGATTATTCATGGTACCGGTCCTGCCTTGAAAAACTTGATGCTTATTGAGCATCTCCGTCAAAATCATATTTTACCACCGGCGTCCTGGCAGCTTTCACTTCGTCAAGCCTGCCGACTACGGTTGTATGGGGTGAATGATTGACCATATCAGGATCAGCCTCCACCTCGTCATTTATCTTTCGCAGTACCTTTATGAATTCATCAAGGGTTTCCTTGGATTCCGCTTCGGTCGGTTCAATCATCATTGCTTCCTTTACTACAAGAGGGAAGTATATGGTAGGAGGATGGTATCCGTAATCCAGCAGCCTCTTTGCCATGGAAAGGGTCGAGGCACCCATCTTCTTCTGTTTTTCACCTGAAATGACAAATTCATGCATGCACCTGTCACCATAGGGGACATCAAAGACATCCATCAGGCTTGAAAGCATGTAATTAGCATTCAATACGGCATTGTTTGAAACTTCAGCCAGACCTTTGGCACCCATTGAAAGAATATATGCATATGCCCTGACAAGAATGAGGAAATTACCGTAGAATGCCTTTACCTTACCGATTGAGTCCGGTCTGTCGTAATCAAGGAAATATGTATCTCCTTTCTTTTCTACAACAGGAACAGCTACGAAGGGATAAAGGAATCCTTTGACACCGATTGGACCGGCACCGGGTCCTCCTCCTCCGTGAGGGGTCGTGAATGTCTTGTGAAGGTTCAGGTGAACAACATCAAAGCCCATGTCCCCCGGCCTTGATTTACCAAGGATGGCATTTGCATTGGCTCCGTCATAATACAGCAGTCCACCCGCTTCATGTATGATGGATGCTATTTCAATTATATCTTCTTCAAAGAGGCCCAGAGTGTTCGGATTTGTAAGCATGAGACCTGCCGTATCAGGACCCACCAGCTTCCTGAGCTCATCCACGTCAACCATCCCTCTTTCATTTGATTTAACCTGAAGAATGTCAAACCCGGAAATTGCTGCTGAGGCAGGGTTCGTACCATGGGCGGAATCAGGGCAAATGATCTTGTTCCGCTGCGATTTCCCCATTTTCTCATGGTATTTCTTGATGACCATGAGACCTGCCATCTCGCCTTGTGCTCCCGCTGAAGGCTGAAGTGATATCCTGTCCATCCCGGTTATTTCAGCAAGGGATTCACTGAGTTCATACATGAGTCTCAGGGCACCCTGTACCGTGCTTTCAGGCTGGTAAGGATGAATGTTGGCAAATCCGCTGTATGATGCAACCTTCTCGTTGATCTTGGGATTATATTTCATCGTACAGGATCCCAGGGGGTAAAACCCTGAATCCACACCGAAATTCCTTGTACTCAGCTCTGTAAAGTGTCTTACAACATCAAGCTCACTCACTTCGGGAAGTCTCGCAGGACTTTTTCTCAAGTATTTTTCAGGGAAAAGTTCAGCTGCTGTCCTTTGCTCAATTTCTGTTGAAAGCAATTCAAATGCCTTTCTTCCGTTTCTGCTGATTTCAAATATCAGTTTGCTCATAATGTGCCACCTGCCTTCTCTGCCAGGTCCATGATTTCTTTCCTGGTTCTTCTTTCAGTGACGGCAACAAGCCATCCCTTCCCAAGTTCCGGATAACATCTTGAAGCTTCATATCCTCCGAGTATTCCGTTTTTGAGAAGCCTTTCGTTTATTTTAGCCGGATCTTCATCAGCCTCAAGGAGAAACTCCTTGAAAAACGGCTTGTCATACATAAGTCTGAACTTGCCTGTCTCCACAAGCTTTTCACTTGCAAAACGGGCATTGTTTGCACAACGAAGTGCCAGGTCCTGAAGTCCCTGCTTCCCAAGAACCGACATATATATAGTCGCCGCCAATGCATTGAGGGCATGGTTTGAACAAATATTCGAAGTCGCCTTCTCCCGCCTGATATGCTGTTCCCTGGCCTGCAGTGTAAGAACATAACCCCTTTTGCCATCAACATCAGTTGTCTCACCTACTATTCTGCCGGGCATCTTCCTGAGGTATTTGTTGGTTGTCGCAAAGAAACCAAGATGAGGCCCTCCGAATGACAGGGGATTGCCAAGTCCCTGGGCCTCACCCACAACAAAATCAGCTCCCGATTCAGACGGGGGCTTGAGTATCCCAAGTGATATCAGATCGGTGTTTACGATGAATGCTGCATTGTTTTCCCGGGCAATTTCACCCACCCTGTCCATATCCTCAACAATTCCAAAGAAATTAGGACTTTGTATGCAGACGGCCGCAGTGTTTTCATCACATTTTGCAGCCAGTGTTTCATAATCGGTCTCCCCGTCCTTAAGAGGAATTTCCTCCAGCACTGCATCCCTTCCGCTCATGTATGTCCTTATGACTTTGCGGGTTTCCGGATGAAGACCCTCGGAAATCAGTATTTTGTTCCTTTTATGTGCATTTACCAGAGCAATGGAACACGCTTCGGCAGTTGAACTTGAACCATCGTACATGGAAGCATTTGCTGCATCCATGCCTGTTATTTCACTTACCATGGTCTGGAATTCAAATATTGCCTGCAGTACGCCCTGGCTCAGTTCTGCCTGATACGGCGTATAGGCTGTATAGAATTCAGACCTGGATGTCAGTGCATTTACTACTGACGGAATATAATGGTCATATGCCCCGGCTCCAAGAAAACATACAAGGTCGTCGGTGGACGAGTTCATCCTTGCAAGTTCCCTCATGTATTTATCCAGTTCCTGTTCCGTCATCTTGTCCGGCAGATTAAGCCTGCCTTTGAATCTGATTTCCTCAGGTATCGATGAAAACAGGTCATCAACTGATGAAACCCCTATTGCATCAATCATTTCCCTGATTTCCTCAGCGGTGTTTGGTATGTATTTATGCATTTCTATTCCTCATTCTCGCAATAGGTGGAGTAGTCGGCTTCATTCATGAGCTCATTGAATTCAGATGGATCACTTAATTCAACCTGCATAATCCATGCTGCATAGGGATCCTCATTTATAAGCTCCGGCTGGTCCTCAAGCTCATCATTGACTGCAATGATTTTCCCGGACACAGGAGAAATTATATCTGCAGCTGTCTTTACCGACTCAACTGCACACACAACCTCATCCTTCTCAATGTTTGATGAAACTTCCGGAAGCTCCACATAGACAATGTCTCCAAGCTGGCTCTGTGCAAATTCGGTTATACCTATGAAAGCCTCATTTCCCTCAATTCTTACCCACTCATGGTCCCTTGAATATCTGCGTTCTGTATCTGCCATGTCAAATCTCCTTTTACTTCTTATACTTTTTTTTATAAAACGGTTTCCTGACCGTTATTGCCTTGGCCATGCTTTTCCTGATACCTATTAAGATTGGTGTACCGTTATCTGCAAAAGACGATTCCACCAGGGCAAGCCCCATATTCTTTGAAATACTCGGGCAGAATCCGCCGCTTGTGACATAACCTATTTCATTTCCTTCTGGGTCAAATACCGGATACCCATTTCTGGCAATGCCTCTGTCAACCATTTCAAATCCTGCAATCTTCCTTTCAGGCCCGCACTCGGTTTCGATCGCCAGTACATCTTTTCCCTGAAAAGGTCTGTCGGTAATTTTTACAAAATATCCAAGCCCCGCCTGCATAGGAGTAATTTCCGGAGACAGCTCATGCCCGTACAGAGGAAGGCAGCTTTCCATTCGAAGTGTATCCCTTGCACCCAGGCCACATGGAAGTATATCTTCTCCCCCCGCTTCAAGGAGCATCCTGAATATACTGCTTCCTTTATCTGCTGCAAGGTATATTTCAAAGCCATCTTCTCCTGTATATCCTGTCCTTGACACAAGGGATGGTACACCTCCCACCATTACATTTTCCCTGAATTTAAAAAATCTAATTTCAGAAAGATCCGTCTTAGCAAGACCCTGGAGTATCCTCTGGGCATCAGGTCCCTGTATTGCAAGCTGCGCATATTCTTCGGACACATTATGTATATTTACATCAAAACCATTTGAACTCTCTTTTATCCAAAGAAAATCCTTTTCAGTGTTTGATGCGTTTACTGCAAGTAGTATCCTGTCATTTCCAAAGCAATATACAAGAATGTCATCAACACACCCTCCGTTTTCATAGCACATGGGTGAATATATGACATCACCGTATTTCATGTCACTCAGGTCATTGGTGACAAGGTAATCGGCAAACAGAAGTGCATCATTTCCTTCGATGATAATTTCACCCATGTGGGACACATCAAACAAACCGGCGGAATTCCTTACCTTGTTATGCTCTTCCAGGATACCGGAATACTGAACCGGCATTTCCCATCCTCCGAAGTCTATCATCCTTGCACCAAGTTCCACGTGCGCGTTATATATTGGTGTTCTCTTCATGCTTTCCTCCATATAAAAAAGACAGCAAACACAAATTGCCGTCTTCTCCGTTCATTGACCTGAGAGTTTCTACATAAAGTATTGCCCCTTCGGTGCCAGTCAAGGCTTTTCAGAGATGCGTCCCCCTGCGGTCTTTCTGCCTGAAAGATTCATCTGCATTCCGGCTAGGACACAGACTTGCTTCTTCGGCTTTTCCCTTGGAAAATCTCCCGCATGGTTCCTCCGCTTTTATCTTCCACAATTATATTAGATATATACCCTGTTAACAATCATATTATTATGATTTTTCATATATTTCCTTAACTACTTTAATTGCATTGTCGAGGTCTTCATAAGTGAGTGCTTCTGAAACCTGTATCCTTATCCTGGCTGTTCCCTCAGGCACAACAGGATATCCGAATCCTGTCACATAAAGACCCTTGTCAAGCATTGCCCTTGCCATACTTATGGCTCTTGCAGTTTCTCCGACTATAATGGGGACTATTGCACTTTCGCCTTCAAGGGGAGAAAGCCCTTCCTTCTTCAATCCATCACGAAGATATCTGGTTTTACGATGAAGCGATTCAACCATTTCGGGATTCTCATCCAGACAATTTATTGCCTCAATCGCCATGGCTGCTATGACAGGAGGAAGTGAATTGGAAAACAATGACGGTCTTGAAGACTGTATACAGAGTTCAACCACCTCATTGCTCGATGCAACAAAACCTCCGCCGGCACCTCCAAGCGCCTTTCCATAGGTTCCTGTGATTATATCAAACTGTCCCATCATGTCATAGAATTCAAGGGTTCCCCTACCGGTTTTACCCACAACACCGGTGGCATGTGATTCATCGACCATTGTAACGGCATCATATTTATCAGCCAGTTTCTTTATACCGGGCAGATTCGCAAGGTCACCCTCCATTGAAAATACACCATCGGTTATTATAAGTTTCGTATCATATTCTCCGGCTTCCTTAAGTACTCTTTCAAGGTCTTCCATGTCAGAGTGCTTGTAGACAAAGCGCTGAACCTTCTTTCCTGCAAGCCTGCAACCGTCTATGATACTTGCATGATTCAGTTCATCACTAATTATGCAATCCCCTGCTCCCACAACAGCAGGAATTACCGCTGTATTCGCATTCCAGCAGGATGTATATGACAGCGATGCTTCCATGCCCAGGAATGAGGCTGTTCTTTCTTCAAGCTCCCTGTGTATGTCGTAGGTTCCGCATATGAATCTTACACTTGCCGCTCCTACTCCATATTTATCCAAAGCCTTTTTTCCTGCTTCCACTATCCTCTGATTGTTGCTAAGTCCAAGATAGTTATTTGAACAAAGGACCGTAACCTCATCGAATTTCTCAAGTTCGGTCTTGTTGGACATTGGGCTCTTCAAAAATTGATAAACCTTGAATTTGCCGGCTTCCTTCATTTCTGCCAGTTGCCCGGCAATCTTTTCACTGAATCTTTTACTCATATTACACCTCTCAATAATCAATCAATTTCCATGCCGGTTGCAGCATCAAAGAAGCGTTCATCTCCGTCACTGAACCTGACCCTCCAGCTGATACTCGCAGTTTCCGACTCGTCGTCCGTGGAGAAGTATCCCGGGTTTATGCTTTCAATCGACTTTTCCACACCTGTTGCCTTCAGGCTTGCAAGCAAAATCGTGTGGACAGGCATACCTTCACCCTGGTCTTCCTGTACTGCTTCTGTTACAGGATATAATATTCTTGCGGTCTGCAAGGATCCATCAGCTATAACTATCTCAACAAAACTCCCGAAATACATCATTCCCTTTTCATCCACTGCAATGTACCTGAGGATGTATGAGTTTGCACCTGTTTCCTTGAATGAATCAAGTATGAATTCATCCCTGTTTATGCCAATGGATTCTATGAAAGCACCCGCAATTGCCTCTGTTGAAGTCCTGCTTTGGTCACCAGATTCACTGTTCCCCGTTACCGCTCCCTGCAAATACATAATCCCGGTACCTTCCTCAATATATGCATTCCCACCGGTTTTTTCCATTACTGATTCAAGGGATTGTTCTGTGAACCTGTTTTCTCCAAGGATGACTGAAGAAAGAGAAACAGCTTTTTCAGGGATATAACAGTCAACCTTGTAATTTCTTTCATTCAATATGGTTCTTGTATATGACAGGGTGTCCTCCATATTACCCCTGCCCGAATTTATAACAATCAAATAGATTCCAAGGGTTATATTCATTAGAATCAGCAGTATTATTATTGCTGAAAGTGCTTTTCTTGTATCCATCCTATTCTCCTGCCTCAACCAGGTCCAGAACCTGCTTTGCCCCGTTTTGAAGCTCAATCACCCAAACAGGCTTGACAACTTCAAGCCTTGCGTCGGTCTTTACATAGCCGAGATACATATTGCTTGCTTCTATGGTATTAATGTTTGTAATTCCATTGAAGTTTGTGATGAAAAGGAAGGCCGTCTTGTACCTTGAATCAATGTACTGATCACCTGTCATCTCTTCAATGTTCAAAGGATATATATTTGCCTCAATTGTCCTTGTTGCTGTTGCTTTTATTTCCATTGCATGGCTGCTTTGTTCCATGACAAGTACGCTGCCTTTGAACCTGTAGTCAAAGAAAAATTCATATGAATCATCATAAACCTTCAAATCAGACAAATATAAATTGGCTGAATTGTCAGACAGACGCATCACATTGCCAAGTGTTTCCACGGCATTCATGAATGCCGTGCCTATGTCTCCCCGGCCGTCACCCTCGGCTCCTTCGGTGTAATTATAGCTTATCCACCCTGCCTTGCTTACTTCATAAATATTGAACTGATTGGAGAAAAACAGGTTGTCAAAGGAATCAATATGCATTTCATATGTGTTGAGTGTCCTGCTGATTATCTTGCTTTTTATTATCGCAGCAGCCTCTTCTATTCCGGCCGCTTTCGCTTCATCGTCTGATGAATTGGCTGAATCTATGTAATCCCTGACGGGTGTAGGAAGGCTGAGTTTCAACCAGGGAAGATTTCGTGAATTTATATCCAGGGTTACCGGTATATCCGGCTCAATGAATTCATCCAGGACATCAGCGGAGACAAATTTATGTATCTCAGTATATGAGTTCTGTGAGTAATATGGATCAACTGCAAAAAGGTCGAGAAGACCGTTGAAGTTTGTGGTCGTGAACAATCCCTTTGGCGTCAGTGCCGAAGTGAACAGCACATCCCGGCCTGATTTTATATATACTTCCATTACTCCGTCGGATGGTATTACAAGAAGCCTGTCCATTGTTTTTGCAGAAGGTGATTCAATGTCTTCATTTGAAAGAAAAGATATGAATTCCGTCGGAAAATCACACCCCATCTTGAATAGAATACCCGGTTTTTCACTCAGTTCAGCCCATGTCAATGTACTGTTCTTCAATTCATCCGACAGCGCATCAATAAGTACGGACTTCCCATCCTCCCAAAGTGTATTGAAAAGATCCTCGTCCTTCCTGACGATCCAGGTCAGGCTGCCGTCCCTCAGATAAATGTCAAAGGGCTTGAAAAACTGATTTGCAATCGCTTCATCAAAGGACTCAAAATATACAACCGGATTTTCCATTTTCCGGAAGAATCCGGGGTTGAACTCATCCGAATGGTAATCCACTATGACAAGTGCCTGGAATATTACACCAATGAACAGTATAAGGGCTATAATAATGGCAATTGTCTTATTCATCCTGATTCCTCCATTGGCTGTTCAGCGGGATGGATATTGTCACTTCGGTTCCTTTGTTCTCAACGCTCTGGATATCTATTTCGCCACCATGGGCTGAAATAATTTCCCGTGCTATGGCCAGCCCGAGGCCGGTTCCTCCCATTTTCCTTGAACGGGCCTTGTCGACCCTGTAGAATCTGTCAAAAATCCTGGAAAGGTCCTTGCTTGGAATACCCATACCGTTGTCAGTTATCGTAAAGACAATGTTTCCATCCCTTTTTTCCGCGCTTACATTGATTTTCCCACCGGGCTCCGTATATTTGATTGCGTTTGACACAATGTTTATAAGCACCCTCTGTATCTTTTCATAGTCGAACACGGCCTTTCCCGGATATGTCACATTGCTCGTAAGCATATGATTCTTTTCCCTTGCGGCAATATCAAGTTTTTCCAGTGTTTTTTCAACGAGTTCATCTACACTGTATTTCCTGAAGTCGAGTTTTGTTCTCTTCATGTCAAGGGCCGAAAGCTGCAAAAGGTCCGTGACCAGGTCAGACATCCTGTTCACCTCAGACTCAATGACGGAAAGGAACTGCCTCTCGGTCTCCTTGTCCTCGACCATACCGCTGCCCAGTGTCTCAGTATAGCTCTTTATTGATGTCAGCGGAGTCTTCAGCTCATGGGATACATTTGCAACAAACTCCTTTTGCATATTGTCAAGCATATGCTGTTCAGTGACGTCACGAAGAATGACAATACAGCCTTCCCGGGATTGATCTGTCTCAGAAAATACTGCAAATCCAACCCTCATTATCCTGTCTCCGAGTTTCAGGATTATTTTTCTTTCATTAAGCGCCTCTGTCTTGTTCAATATTTCTTCAGGAGTCACTTCAATCTTATATTCCCTAATGAACTCCTCAAGGTTTTCATCAAGCCTTACCCTGTTGAGAAATGTCATGGCACCGGGGTTGACATGTATTATTTCACCGGAACTGTCGAAGGCAATTATTCCATCAGTCATGTTGTTAAGAATTGTATCGACCTTGTTCTTTTCATTCTTGATTTCGTCAAGCATATCCCTGAGGCTCATGGACATATAATTGATTGAGCTCGTAAGCTGCCCGATTTCATCATTACCCTGCTTGTCAAGGATTTGTCCGAAGTTTCCTTCCGCTATATCCCTCGTCTTGTCGGTTATATTTTCGATTGGGTTTGTTATTGCCTTTGATATCAGAAAACCAAAAACGAATGCTATGAGCAGTGAAATAGCCAGTGCAGTGAAAATTGTCCTGTTGAACTGGGAAACCATGTTCTGCCAGTCCTGCTTGTAATATCTGAAATAGAAGACAAAAGGTCCGGTCTTTACTGCATGGTCGTAGAATGTACTGCCCGATATCGTTACAATCTTCTCATCGTTTCCCGCTTCTCCTGCAGCAGCCTTAATAAAATTATCTGAAAGATAGAGATCATTGATGAAATAATCGTTGTCGCTGTTCAGATAATTGTAATCACTGCTCCTAAGTGTATTGTCCCTGATATCCACTATCGTATAGCTTCTATTGTCTCCGTATATGCCGAATACCCCGGCATACAGCTCACTCATATCAAGATATATGCTGTCGACTGTGGAATTCTTGTTTTCCAACGGATCATAGGCTTCAAATCCTTTGTCAATTCCTCCTACGAATTCGCTGTAATGATAATTTTCTATGTTTACATTCAAAAGGAGCCCGATCGGAATTACCAGGCACAAGGCTATTACACAGATAAAGAAAACAATTTTCCATTGCAGGGTTTTCCTGAACATCCGGGTTGTCAATCCTTTCTGAAATAGTAACCTACGCCGCGTTTTGTAAGAATATACTCATTCATGTTATTTGATAACTTCTCGCGCAGTCTGCTGACCGTGACATCCACTGTCCTCATGTCTCCGAAGTACTCATAGTCCCAGATTTTTTCCATGAGGGTTTCCCTTGAGAAAACCTTTCCTGCATTCTGGACAAGGAACTTGATGAGTGAAAATTCCCTGGCTGTCAGGTCTATTATCCTGCCTGCCTTTGACACCTCATATCGTGCAATGTCAATTTCAAGGTCAAATGCATGGACCACATCAGGCGACTCACTGCGGCTTTCTATGGAACTTCTTCTCAGGTTTGATTTGATCCTGGCTATCAGTTCCCTTGGACTGAACGGCTTGGTTACATAATCATCTGCACCCATCTCAAGACCAAGGATCTTGTCAACCTCCTCCTCCTTTGCTGTAAGCATTATTATCGGAGTCTGGATTCGTTCCCTTAGTTTCCTGCATACGGTGAAACCGTCAAAAACCGGAAGCATGACATCAAGGAGTATGATATCCGGCTTTGCCCTCAAAGCCTTTTCAATTGCTTCTTTTCCATCATACGCCTCAACGGTTTCAAATCCTTCTTTCTGAAGGTTGAATCTCAGTATATCAACTATATTTTTCTCATCATCTACTATCAGAATCTTTGCCGGCAAGTGACAATCCCTCCCTGGAAATCAACTTGTTACATTATAACATATATTGTATTATATATATAATTTCGGCGGGTTGACTGAGGGGTGGCTTATGAGCGAACTGCGTAAAATCAAGGACATTGTTGTTTACAAGGATGAAAACTACAATTCATTCCCAAATGCAATCAAACTGAATGATGGAACTGTCATGGTCGGTTTCCGGCAGGCACCGGACTGGCAGGCAATGTACAATGACGTGACCCACGGGGATCCATCATCCATCGGTGTTTTTGTCAAATCCCGTGATAATGGTGAAACCTGGGATTCAAAACCTTCCCTTATACAGCGTCACTTCTATTATGGAATACAGGATCCCTGCCTGAATTATCTTAGTGACGGAATTGTGCTTGCAACTTTCTTCATGTGGAAATTTACCGAAAAGAGCGTTCCTGTAACCGATTCAGCAAAACCTCACTTTGTAAATGACAATTATGACATGGAAATGATGGATGCCCACACTATCCGGTCAACTGACAACGGACTGACCTGGGACCGGCCGGTATGCATTGAATATGATGGCAAGAACGGCGACCGGGCATCTGCCAGAGGAAATGTCATTGAGCTTGATGACGGCTCTGTTCTCTTCGGACTTCCGATGTATTCAAAGAATATGAGCGAGCGGATCATCAGAATAATCAAAAGCAGTGACAAGGGAAAAACATGGGAGCGTCTGGCTGATATCCGAAAACCCTGTGCCTGCATGATGGGCGAACCAAATTTATTCAGAACAAAATCAGGAAAGATCGTCTGCTTCATCAGAACACACCTGGACGGCAACGGCAGAAATGTATATGATGACGGCAATGCAGACCTCAGCCCCATGCATGTTGCTTATTCCTATGACAATGGTGAATCCTGGACAGTCCCCATTGCTACGAAGTTCTGTTCTCCAAGTCCATTCCAGGCCATACAGCTTAAAAGCGGGAATGTTCTGCTGTCATATGGCCATCGTTACTCCCCGTACGGAATAAAGGTAATTCTCCTTGACGGAGAACTGACAAACCTTGATTCCGCCGAGGAGATGCAGATAAGAGATGACGGGGTCAACCATGATCTTGGTTATACAAGCTCAGTCCAGATGGACAATGGTGACATACTTGTGACATATTATATTTTCCATAAGGATGATACAAGAAGGTATATAGCAGGAACAATTCTGCGGGAGACGGAATGAAAAAGCTGAAAAACATGAAAAGTAAAACCTATATAATACTGGTTGCAGTTCTTGTAACTGTCATAGGTTCACTGTTCACACTTACATACAGCATGGATGCTTCCGTCGAAAGATCCGGCGGATTCATTATTCCAAAGACAGCCTTCAGTGACGGAACCCACGACCTAACTGCCAGAATAAAAGACAAAAACGAACCCGAAATAGTTGAGTTCAGTGCATATGGATTCAGACCGGAATTCGAATCCATAGAGGGTGACGAGTTCCATATCATAATATATAGACTAAATTCACAGGCTTATGAACTCTACTTCAATGATACATACATCGGAACTGTTGGGGACATGGATAACGGCAGGTCACATACATACAATTCCGCAAACAGCTTTGCAATTGACAAATCCCTTCTCCTGGATTCAAACAAGATAACACTCAGGACCTATGGCATCTATATGACCGGCCTAGAACTGAATTCAATTGGAGTGACGGATGAAACCACTGCAAGAAAAATCACCGAGACCCTTCATATAAGGACCAGCGGATTCACAATGGCAGGCATCGGGGCAATTATTCTGGGTATCCTGATTGCCCTTCTGACATATATGAGAAGCGACAGAAAGAATAAAGCTCTTGTATATCTGTCAGTTGCAGTTGTATTCCTTGGCATTTATTCCATGGAGTACCTGAGCCTTCCATATCTGGCAATAGGATATGCATTTTTTAAAAAGCTGATAATAGTATCACTTTATGCATGTATCTTCTTCTTTGGGCTTTCATTCAGGGAATATTATAAAAAGTGGCATCTGATAGCTGTCAGCACTTCAATATTCATAATAATTGTAATAGCTGCAATATTTACAAGAACACTTATTACATTCAAGAATATATACGATATAACAACCTTTGGGATTGCAATTAGCCTACTTGTGTGGTTCATACACGGATTCTTTGAAAAGGATGATCTGGAGGAAAGGTATATCTTTGCCGCAAGCACCCTTATGCTCTTCATTGTGGCACTCTCAGATACCGTTCTAATGATTTTAACAGGCGGTGTGGTTTCTACTTCAATAATCAATCACGTGATGATTTTCATATTCATTCTGATAATGCTCATGAACATAGAACTGCATCGCAGAAATGTACGCATAAGCAGTGAATCAAGCCAGCGTTCCCACTTTTATCGTCAGTCCATCATCGATCAGCTTACAGGAGCATTCAATAAGAACTACATGATGAAGGTCCTCGAAGATGAAGCTCCCCCGCTTTCAGTAGCAATGCTGGACCTTGACAATTTCAAGACAATAAATGACACATACGGACATCAGTGCGGAGACCATGTCCTGGAATATGTAGTCGGCAGGATGCGCGAAGAGTTCAGGGATTCTGATATCATCGGTCGTTTCGGTGGGGATGAGTTCATGGTACTGCTGCTTGGATGTTCGGAAAGGAATGCCTTTGATATCATGAACCGCTTCCGTATGCATCTTGAAATGGATTCAATTGAATACGAGGGTCAGCAAATCAAGGTGACAACCTCTGTAGGCATTTGTTTTGTGCGTGAAAGAACCGATGCGAAAAGAATAATAAAAGTTGCTGACGAAGCGCTTTACAGAGCAAAGGACAGCGGCAGAAACCGGGTATCAATCTAAAAATTTCCGGTTCTCAAATTTTAATATGTGTGTTATATTATTTTATGCACTTGAATGCCGCTGTGGCTCAGGGGTAGAGCAGCTCATTCGTAATGAGCGGGTCATCGGTTCAATTCCGATCAGCGGCTCCAGCAGGCCGGTCCTTGAGACCGGCTTGATTTTTTTGTGTATTTTCGGGTATTTGGATATAATAATAAAAAAATTGCATTTCGGAGGTAGTAATGATTTTCAATCAATTGAATGATGATGCATGCAAGACGTATGTCATAGCAGACGAAAAAACCAGGGAGACGGTTTTGATTGATCCCGTAATAATCTATACGGACAATTATCTTGAATACATTGAATCAAACAATTTGAAACTTACACATGTCATAGACACCCATACCCACGCTGACCATATAAGTGCAGGACCATCTCTGGTTGCAGCTACAGGATGCGAATATGTAATGTATGACAAAGCTCCAGCAAAATGCGTCACCAGAAGAGTCAACGAGGGAGATGTTCTGAAGGCCGCCGGCCAGGAATTCAGATTCCTTCACACACCGGGACATACAAGGGATTCCCTGTCAATAGTTGCAGGCAAACTCTTCTTTACAGGTGATTTCCTGTTTCTGGACGATGGTGGTGCAGGAAGGGATGACCTTCCCGGAGGAGATCCTTCAGCCCATTGGGACAGCTTTCAAAAACTGAACAATCTTCCCGATGACCTTATGGTTTATCCTGCACATGAATACAGGAATCGAAAACCCTCCCTCCTAAGGAAACAAAAGATGGAAAATCCCCATCTAAAGCCAAGGACAAGAGCAGAATTCATCGGCTATATAGAGGATTTGAAACTTGGTCCTGCGGACTGGATGAAGGATGTCCTTAAGGCAAACTATTCTTGTTCAACTGATCCGGATGCCGCCTTTATCCCCAAGGATTCGCCGGCATGCGAGGTCATGGGCACCCTTGACCCCGAACTTGAAAAAATAAAGGTAAACTACATTGGATTTATGCAACTGGCTGACAAACTGAATAAAAATGACAAACCCATGGTCATTGATGTTCGTGAAGAGTACGAACTGCATGATGACCTGGGACATATAGATGGTGCAGTCAACATGCCCATGGGGCATCTCATGCATATGATCAGAAAAGCCGATATAGAAAAGGATACAGACATGGTCATTGTCTGCAGATCGGGTGCAAGGGCTGAGACAGCCGCCAGGGAACTTGTAAACGAAGGTTATAAGAACGTCAGTGTCCTGATGGGCGGAATGATCTCCTGGCGTGAAGCCGGCAACTGACCCTTAGCCAATCATCCCAAGGACGTTCGGCACTTTTTAGCCAATCATCCCAAGGACGTTCAGCACTTTTTAGCCAATCATCCCAAGGACGTTCAGCACTTTTTAGCCAATCATCCC
>DAINQB010000011.1:29299-51748 GCA_036743175.1 Bacillota bacterium
GCACTTTTTAGCCAATCATCCCAAGGACGTTCAGCACTTTTTAGCCAATCATCCCAAGGATGGTTGGCGGGTTGTTGACATTGGCATGTGGAATAGATAATATAATCAGGTATTTTCATTATAGAGAAAGGTTTCAGAATGAATGCATAACTCCGGTAAACAACTCATCCTGCTCCTGGTCAGGTACCACAAGGCACATACCTGTGCTTCGGCCAAGGGAGGAGTCTGCCCATCTATGGGGATGGCAGGAGTGTCTGATTCATTTTACCTTTGATCCATGACATTCCTGCGGAATACAACGGAGGAATGAACTATGAATTACTTATTAATAGACAATATTACAAAATCATTTGGATACGAAAAAATATTCAAGGGCCTTTCTTTCAAGGTTCTTGAAGGTGAGCATATCGGCCTGATTGGCAGCAACGGTTCCGGAAAGACAACCATCTTTAAAATCATTCTCGGTCTTGAAGGCATTGATACGGGAAGGGTCATCGTCAGAAATGGTATAAGAATCGGATATCTGGAACAGCAGATTGAAAAATACAACGATATGACGGTGTATGATATTTTGAAACTTCCTTTTGCTGCCATGAGTGAAGCAATTGCAACCATGAGGCTGTATGAAAAGCAGATGGAGAGTACAACCGGAAGGGAGCTTCAACGTCTCCTTGATGAATACGGCAGACTTCAGGCTTTCGTCGAAACCGGTGATGGATATAACATTGATTCACGCATCCAATCAGCAGCCAACGGGTTAGGTATAGAAATTGGGAGATTCAATGACAAGCTGAGCATTTTAAGCGGTGGTGAAAGCACCAGGGTCTTCCTGTGCAAACTGCTTCTGGAAGAACCGGACCTTCTGCTCCTTGATGAACCGACCAATCACCTCGATATTGTTGCCGTCGGCTGGCTTGAGAAATTTCTGTCTTCCTACAAGGGAACCATACTCACAGTTTCCCATGACAGGACCTTCCTTGACAATTCCGTTGGAAAAATTGTTGAAATCGAGAATGGCATTGCCAATGAATATCCCGGGAACTACTCCTGGTATAAGCAAGAGAAAGAAAAAAGACGTGAGGTCCAGGAAAAACAATATAACTCCCAGCAAAAGGAAATCAAACGCCTGGAGAAATCCGCACTCCAGATGCGGGACTGGGCTGCACGGGCTGACAATGAATTCATGTTTAAGCGAGCTGTGAACATTGAGCGCAGGATTGAGCATATGGACAAGGTCGAAAAACCTGTCGTCCAACTGAAATCAATGGACCTTAGAATCAGTGAAAAAGCCAAATCCGGAAAAGAAATCATCAGGCTGAAGGAAGTCAGCAAGTCATTTGGTGATATCCCAGTCCTTTATGATGTCAGTCTTCTTGTCAGAAGAGGTGAGAAGATTGTGGTTTCAGGAATCAACGGAAGCGGTAAATCGACATTGGTCAACATCATAACAGGAAATATCGAAGCAGACAGCGGAACAATTGCAGTTGGCGAAGGGGTGAGAACAGGTTATCTGCAGCAGGATATTGCATTTGAAGATGAAGGAAGAACTCTTCTTGAAGAAATAAGAAGAGCTCTTTCAACGGATGCGGCTAAGTCTCATAAAGTGCTCGCTTCCTATGGATTCAAGGGTGAACATGTCATGAAGAAGATATCAAACCTGTCGGGCGGAGAAAGAAAGAGGCTTCGCCTGTGTGCAATGATGCAGGAGGAATATAATCTTCTGATCATGGATGAGCCTACAAATCACATGGATATATCCTCAAGGGAAATACTTGAGGAGGCCCTGCTCGGGTACGGTGGAACCTGTCTTTTCATATCACATGACAGATTCTTCATAAACAGGGTCAGTTCCGGACGGTTATTACTGAGAAACGGAACCCTTGTACCTTATTCGGGAGATTATACCGAATTGCTTATGCCTGATGTCACTGAAAAGGCCGAAAAGAGACCGGCAGTCAGAATCCAACCCGAAGGAACCATTTCAAAGAACAGGATTGCAGAAATAGACAGACTTGAAGCCGGGATCCAGGAAGCGGAAACAAGGTCTATGCTTCTCGAGGAAATGATGATGAAGCAAATGTCCTTTGAGGAACTTGAAAAACTTGAACAGGAAAGGCAGGAACTGCAGGCATCCCTTGAACTTCTGTACTCGAAATGGAATGCACTTGTGAAGTAAGGAATATCAAACTTGCCAACACCTGCCCTTATGTTTAATATATTCATATAAGAGCGGGAATCACCAAAAGTGCATACCATACGAAGGAGATGACATATGTTTGTAAAGAAACTGGCCCTCAATAAAAAGGAATTGAATATCCTCACCGTAGCAACTGGAATACTTATCATCGGTATACTTGCCGTAATAAGTCTGATGCAGCCTTCTCTCAATGATGAAAAGACGGACATCCGTTTCCTGGGTTATCAGTTCACAAGGCTCGAGGAAAGCATTCTGGTTGCTGCACCTGTTGATGAAGTTCCCTTTGAGATTATGGTTTCAGAAGAAAATGAACATGACACACATTCAATTGAAGGAACAATCAGAACAGCTTACACCGACTGGCAGCGCTTCCTGAGAAATGCAATAATACTTGTCTATGTTGTCTTTTTTCTAATTCTGATATTGAAGAAAAATGAGACACAGTTCCAGGGTGTCTTCAAGGGAATACTGATAGGTTCGGGATTCATGCTGTTTCTTCTTACCCTTCAGCTGGGTCTTGATGTATCCTCAGGACTGGCAAAATTCGGACATGATTTCATACATCTTGTCCCGTTGTTTTAGGGGTGATGAAAATGAATGCTTCGGTCCTCGGTTGCGGCAGATGGGGTACCTTCATCGCCGATTACCTTGATTCAATTGGCACCAATACGGTTCTATGGGGACGTTCCGGATCTGAACGCTTCACTCAGCTGTTGTCCACGGGCAGGAATGAATATGTGTCCCTTTCATCTGCAGTAAGACTGACCTCATCCATTGAAGAAGCGATGTCTCATTCGGATATGATCTTCATTTCAATAGATTCACAGGGTCTCAGGGACCTTGCAAAATCACTTGGCAGATTCCACAAAGAACAAAATCGCTATATTCTTTGCATGAAAGGCCTTGAAAACAAGACAGGCCTTCGCCTGACCCAGGTAATGGAATCCGAGTTGGGTGACAGTACTAATACAGCTGTCTGGGTGGGCCCAGGACATGTTGAGAATTTCATCAATAATGTGCCAAGTGCAATGATAATTGATTCCAGGGACAGCATGCTGACCCATCAGGTCGCAGATTACCTTACAAGTCCATTGATCAGATTCTATTATGGTGAAGACATCATAGGAACCGAAATAGGTGCAGCTGCAAAGAATGTAGTTGGAATAGCAGCCGGTATCCTTGACGGACTTGGACAGCAAAGTCTCAAGGGACCCCTTATGGCAAGGGCTGCAAGGGAGTATTCCCGATTGGTTGAAGCCATGGGAGGAAGACCCGAAACTGTCTACGGGCTTTCACATCTTGGTGACTATGAAGCAACATTGTTCTCTAAATTCAGCAGGAACCGGCTGTACGGTGAATACTTTGCCCTTAGAAAACCTTATACCCTTATGGCAGAAGGAGTTTCCACGGTAAAGTCACTTATGGTATTGTCACGTGAGTATAAGGTTGAACTTCCCATATCCGATACCGTCTACTCCATATTATATGAGGACCTCGACATACCGGATGGCCTTGACAACCTGTTTGTGAGACCGTTGAAACATGAGTTCAAGGGTTAGGAGAATTTAATGGAAAGTATGGAAAACATACGCGAAATAGCAAGGATTTATTCAGAATCCACGGGAATAGACACCCGTCTTGTGGATTCTTCAGGCAAGACTATCTCCCTTACCTGTTCTACGGAAGCCTGCCGTCTTTGTGACGTTGCCAATAAAAAAACAGGCGGTAAATGTGAAAAGACACATCTGTATGGAAGTATCCAGGCTGACCGCTTCGGTGGCAAATATGTATTTTTCTGCCACCTTGGTCTTGTCCATTGGGTGACACCGGTCTATAAGGATGATCAGCTCGAAGGTGGAATAGTCGCAGGTCCTGTACTGATGGTTGATCCAGTTGATCTGCTTCCGACAGACCTTGAGCTTATGGAAGGAATCATTGAAAACCCTCTTGATGTCATTGAAAAAATTCCGGTGGTGACTCCTTCACGGGTCGACTCCTTGTCCCAGTTGCTTTACTACAGCGCTTTCAGCAATCGTTTTTCCGTGGTTTCAGAAGCCCTGGATACCCATGCAGACATTGCCCAATATATACAGTATTTGAAGACCATGGGCGGCGAGGGTGCAGACCACTATCCCCTGGACAAGGAAAATAAACTCATAACCATGATTACGCTTGGAGACAAGACAGGCGCCCAGAAAGTCCTGAATGAAATCCTTGCCCACACCTTCCTTTCAACAGGCCGTGATTTCAGCCTGGTCAAGGCACGTATCCTGGAGCTGGTGGTAGTTCTCTCAAGGGCAGCACTGCACGGCGGAGCTGACAATAACAGAATCTTCGGTATGAACTACAAATACCTCAATCAAATCAATGAATTCAGAACCATTGAGGAACTTACAATCTGGATTTCTGAAATAATCAAGACATTCACCGAATGTGTCTTTGACCTTCAGGATGTCAAACACATAGATGTAATATATAAATCCATCGAATATATCAGGCGGAACTACATGAAGAAAGTCACCCTTGATGATGTGGCTGAGAATGTATCCCTTAGTCCTTCCTACTTCAGCCGTATATTCAAGCAGGAAACCAAGACTTCATTCAACTCCTATCTCAACAATGTGCGAATTGAAATGAGCAAGAAGCTGCTTCTTGACGAAGATATTCCCCTTGTTGATATTGCAGTACTCGCAGGCTTTGAGAACCAAAGCTATTATTCAAGGGTGTTCAAACAGATAACCGGGCTTTCACCACGGCAATTCCGGGAAAAAAGGCTGAGACGCTGACCTCATTCCCTCATTATTTTTTCTTTTTTCAGAATTCTTTTTACAAACATGTCCTTTGATATGGATTCGCCATGACCGGGAAAATATATGAGACAATCCTCTTTTTCCAGTCTTTTGTATGATGCAGCCAGCTTCTTACGATCATAGACAATTATGGGGTAATGGCTTCCCGGGAACATGCTGAACAAGGTATCACCCGCCAGACACTGCCTGTCATCCGTGATAAGGCAGACAGACCCCGGAGAATGACCGGGTGTGCATATGATTCTTGCCGGGTAACCAAGAGAATGCAGATCCATGTCGTTTTCCATGACTATGTCAGCCTTATGTTTTTCATCAGGTTTTCCCTCAGGGGTCAGCATACCGACAACTTTCACAAGCACTTTATAAAACCCGCTTGATTGATTTGTATATCCGCTGTTGTCCTTTAGTTCTTCCCCATGGATTATGACTTTGGCACCGGTCAGCTCCTTCAGTTCAGAAAGTCCGCCCGTGTGGTCATAATGGTCATGGGTAATGAGGATGTGCTTTATATCACCGGGATTTATTCCAAGGCCTGCAAGCTGGTGTTTTACCTTTGAAGCTGCACCTTTCATACCCGCATCAACCATCAGATATCCATCGTTTCCTTTAAGAAGATAACTGTTTGATCCTCCCGGATTCAATCTTTCTATTTTCATACCATCCATCATTTCATCTCCTTCGGGTGTCTTCTGACAAGTTCCTCTATTCCTGAGACCCTTCCGGTTTCCCTCAGTCTGTCCAGATATTTTTTCATAAAGCCCCTTGCATGGAACGGTCCTCCCTCGTGCATGACCGACCATAACGGGTCTTTGGAATCACTTCTCAATGCCATCATCTCATCATGCCAGTTCTGAAGTCTCCATACTGCTTCCCGGCATACATCCGGCTTGTCCTTTGCAAGATCCTTAAGTTCATGGGGATCTTCCTTTACATTGAACAGCATTTCCTTTGGGAACAGATGATATCCGTCATGATATGTTCTTATGTACAGCCATTCATCGAACCTGACACTGCGCTGGCACACATGGGCACACTGTTCAAGTATAAGTTCACTTCGTCCTGAATCCTCACCTGATTCAACAGCACCTGCATATGACCTACCCTGCCATGAAGGCATTGCATTCCTGCCAAGGAGTTCGGCAAGAGTCGGACCAAGGTCAAGATTATAATGAAGACCGGCATCCCTTGTACCCTTCATTTTCCCGGGCCATTTGATTATCATGGGTATTTTAGGTGTAATTGTGTCCGCAGTTGCGTGTTCACCCCATATCCCAAGTTCCCCCATGTTTTCACCATGGTCCGAGGTCACAATGACAGCTGTATCTTCCCATACTCCGGACTCCTTGAGCAGGTTGATTATCCCACCGATATGTCCGTCCATATATCTGATTCCCGTATCGTAGCCATCCATCATTATCCTTGCACCGTCCATTCCGGAAATGCTTCCGGGATAATCAGGATAGTCCGGCCATGGATCAGCATCATACATATGAATGTCCAGCATGCTGTGCGGCCCTGTCTTGTTTTCCTGGGCCTTAAGCACATCCTCTGTAAGCCATTCCGGCAGAGGCTCATCCTTGAAGGGATTTCCAAAATCATCAGGAGCCCTGTATGGTCCATGGGGATCCCAGTAGTTGATATGGAGGAACCAGTTGTCATCCTTCGCATTGCGCTGCAGCCAGTCCATGACCACAGGCGTAACCTCCTCGGCTGACTCCATCCCGCCTTTTCCCGTATTGTACATTTCATTCAGACCTGCGCTGAACCAGAATGCAGAATGCCTTTCAGCAAATGGACTTATGCTGACAGTTCTGAATCCTGCTTCCCTTAACATGCAAAAAAGTGACTCAGTTCCAATCTCACTGCGAAAACTTCTGTCAGAGCCCTGCTTGTCCATGTCAGCAGCCTCTCCGCCGTGGTTGATGGTACCTGAGATTATACCGAATTTTCCTGAAACAAGAGCTGCCCTTGAGGGAAGGCACGGTGCATTTGGAGTATAGTAATTGTCAAAGACAACGCCTTCCCCGGCAATGGAATCAATGTTGGGCGATGTGTTCCTGTGATAACCGTAACATCCCAGATGGTCAGGTCTTAAAGTATCCAGATCCAGAAAAAGTATCCGCATGACAGTCTCCTTAGAACAATTTGATTATTGCAGGAATGAATATAATCATTCCTATTATCACAGCAAGTACTGAAGCAACAAGCACAACACCTGCCGAAATATCCTTTATGTCCCTGGCAAGGGGATGGTACTGAGGACTGATGAGATCAACAAGTCTTTCAAGACCCGTGTTGATCATCTCACCAACCATTACAAGCCCCCCTGCAAAAACTATTATTGCAATTTCAGGCAATGTAAGACCAAGAGCAATGGCTGCTCCCGTTGCCACTATGAAACAGGCAATCTGTATCCTGAAATTGCGCTGTGTCTCGAATATATACAGAATACCTCTTATTGCATCCCTGAAACTCTTTAAAAGCTTGTTTTTGATTTTTCTCATACTTTCTCCCGCATTATCATGATACCACAAACGGAATTTACCCTCAGGATAAATTCTGTTTCTGTGATAAAATCTATTCATGAAAAATATTGTTTTACTGTTTGCAGATGATATGAGATATGGGATGATTGATAATCCTGATGTGCTGACGCCGAACCTTGAAAGACTGGCTTCCATGGGAATTCTTTATGAAAATGCACATATTCCGGGAGGAACCAGCGGTGCTGTATGCATGCCAAGCAGAGCCATGCTTCACACAGGCAGGCTTCTTGAAGGGCTTGCCAGGGCAGGCAGATTCATACCACAGGACCACAGGTTGCTTGGAGAGGTTCTGCAGGAAAATGGCTATGAGACACACGGAATCGGCAAATGGCACAATGGTACCGATTCCTATGCCAGAAGCTTCAGTGGAGGCGCTGAAATATTCTTCGGCGGAATGGATGACCATTGGAATGTTCCTGCAAACAACTTTGACCCCACAGGCAAATATGAAAAAAGGATAAAAAAGTCCAGAAACCCATATAACACAAACGAAACCATGGAATATTGCTGTGACCATATTACCCCGGGTAAACATTCATCGGAACTTTTCATGGATGCATCAATTGACTTCCTTGAAAACAGGGATGGCAAAAAACCATTCTTCCTTTATACGGCATTCATGGCTCCCCATGACCCACGCACAATGCCGGCTGAGTTCCTGGAACTATATAACGCAGAGGACACAAAACTTCCCGGGAACTATATGCCTGTTCATCCATTCGACTTCGACGGATTCGATACAAGGGACGAACGCCTTGCGCCATACCCAAGAACCGAGGCAATAGTAAAACAGCACCTGACGGAGTATCATGCTATGATCACCCACCTGGATCATTGTATAGGTAAAATACTGGATAAACTTGAATCTAAGAACCTTCTGGATGAAACACTTTTAATATTTGCCGCAGACAACGGCCTTGCGGTGGGCTGTCACGGTCTTTTTGGGAAACAAAACCTTTATGAGCACAGTATACGTGTCCCCATGATAATTGCCGGTCCCGGAGTCCCTGCGAACGAACGCCGGAGTGAATCCGTACTGATTGCTGATTTATATCCTACAATACTTGATTATCTTGGTTTTGACGTGCCTGAAACATGCCAGGCCAAATCACTGACAGAAACATTTGAAAAAGAAAAGAAGATACGGAAAAGTCTCAGGCTGCGCTACAGAAACCATATTGCCGGACTGAAGAGGGACGGATTCAAGCTCATCAAATATTTACATGGACCCAAACCCGTATATTCATTGTTCAACCTGGGTGAGGATCCCGATGAACTCATTGATCTGTCATCCGACCCAAATTATACACAGCTTTTTGAGGACATGCTCAGGGAACTGGATGAAGGATGGGAGGAACTGGAGTTATAGAGTGTTCATCACACATCCTTCATGACAAGTTCAATTAACAGCTTACCTTTTTGTCCTGTCTTGAATATTCTTATTCGATTGTGGGTCACTACAGGATGCTCCATTTTTTCAATTGAATATGTACAGTCCTTTGGAACTGATATCCATAACTCTCCCGTTTCACCGGTTATAACCACTTTCCCTTCCCTTTCAAATACTTCAAGGGGAGTATTGAGGACCATTGCAACCCCGCTGCCTTTCCTCAATATATAATCATCCTCAACAACGATTCTTTCCGGGCTGGTACTTGTAATTTCCCTGGTCCATTTTTCATACCAGGGTTCCCACCCCTGAGCAAGGTTGGTGGTTGAGTGGAATTCAATTTCATTTCCCCATGCTTTTGGAATAATATCAGCCATTATAGGATTAGCCGGATATGGTATTTCATCATCAGCAACCGGAACCAGCATATTATGCCTGTCCGGTCCTTTTAATTCCAGGCTTATGGGATTGTCATATGAACATATTCCCGGATCCATCAGAAATGTCTCTCCATTGTACTCATATATGAAGCTTCCCTTGTCGCAGTGGGTATGCCCTGCACCGGCCTTGTTTCCGGGAAGCATTATCTTTGAGACCCCTCCGGCAGTCCTTCTGAGTGAAGATACATGTCCTGTGACATCCATCTGGATGAAATTATTTCTGATGTAGCCATTGTCCACTGGTATTTGTTCATCCAGGATCCAGGCAAACGGGTCTTCTCCAAGTCCATGGTTGGATTTATGTTTCTGATATATGGATGGCCACACACTGTCCTTGTATATGGTTGCCATGAAAACCAGATGGATTTTGTATTTATCCAGGAACGATGGCTTTATCTTGTATCCGGCATCACAGATTGGAATGAAATCAAGGAAATCATCAGTTGATTCCGTAGCTTCTGCAAAAACCACGGACTGAGCCAGTTTTTTGGGGATTATGGAGCTGATGTCCACGGAATTTGACCTGGAATAAATATACAATGCCAGGAGAGCATCCCTTCCGACACATGAAAAATATGTGGGTCCTTCAAGATATCCACCATCATCCTCAACTGTGTTCTCAATGTTTTCAACTACATCCGAAAGAGCAATATCCATGTATTTCTGAACCCTCGGCCAGTTTTCCTTAAGTACCGCATATCCATACATTCTACCCGGACTGAACCAGGCCATCTGATTGCAATGGAATATATATTCATAGCTCCATGTATTGTAAGTAATTGTTCCGATGCCTTCTTCAGCCATTTTCCTCAGTACATATTTCCGTCCTGTCTCAGTAAACATCTCACCCGCAAGATCAAGTATCAGAGCACACTCATACAGGCAAAGCGACTGTACAAAACATCTGTGATTGAATGAACTGGTACTGAAATCACATATGAATCCATCATCCCATCGTCCGCATGAAGCAAGTGAAAGGGCATATCTCGCAGCCAGCCTCAATAACCGTTTGTCCTTTTTAACTATACCGGCTATTGCAGCCCTCTCTCCTTTTCCTATGATGGAGTTTCCTTCATCTCTCTCCCTGTTGTAACGAGTGTCCTGAAGAAAGTTGACATAATCATTTATCTGGCTCTCGGGATTGTAGAAATCCTTTATTTCATCAGCATCAGCAAGGAGATTTCCTGTTTCATCTGTTTTGGCTCTGATACCTTCCAGTTCCTCTTCATTAATAAGGATTCCATATGAGGGTTTGAACTCCGGTTCAAAATCCATGGGCCTGAGGTGCTTTTCCCATGTCGCGTCACTGAAATCTTTCTTGGTTCCGAGATATTTTTCCAAAAGTACACTGTCAGCGAGTCCGATCCAATTGAACCAGCAGCTGCCGTCCTTCCATAAGCTTGAACCTACACTGATTGTGATTTCATCTATTACAGAAAGTCCGCTGATATCGATGGCAAACTCCTGTTTTTTATCCTCTTTGCAGACAAAATGACCACAGGCTTTGTTACCTTTACCTGTGACAGTGACATTGAGATAATTGCCTTTTCTCATGGACGCTGAAACCGAAAGAATATCAACCTTGCTGACATCCATTCCATCATACTTCCTTGACATAACAAAGACATCCTCATTTACATCAGCCTTCATCCATTTGAATCCGACCATGCACCATGTCTGTTCATATGAAACTGCACCTTTTCCAGGAAGGTCAATATTCCATTTATCAAACTCACTGAGTTCAGGATCCCAGAATGGTTCTATGATTGCCTCTGCTGCATTGAGATGAATTGGGTTCATTTGCTCCTCCGGATTTCACTTATATATTTACTTTATGCTATTGTAACATCACGACAGAACCAGCGGACATCCAACTCAACGTTTTTTCATCTTCTCAATGACGACCCATGGCAAATATATAACAACCCAGAAACCAATTACTGCACCTATGAATGCCATGGCAAAGAACGGCTGCCGTAGATTCAGGTTGACATGAGTCGGGATATAATGAATGTGCAGATAATTGCTGCCGAGTAATATATTGACGGTTTCAGCAACCACTGCAATACCGGCAAGAAGTGCTGCACATTTTGGAAGGTAACGTATATCCGGCCGGAACCCGTCCGCAAAAATCCACATCAGAGGTACAGCCATTATAATAATGTGGGCCACTGAATATCTAAGGGTATGGATATGGAATATGGGATACTGCATTATATCAGGAGCAATGAATGCAGCTACACTGAACAGACCGCAGGCATAAGTGAATTCCTTCAGGAACCTTGAATTCAGGAATATGGCAAGGACTTCGGTATAGACAAGTATACGGCTTAGCTGAAGCGGAAGGGACTGCTGCAATGTAAATTCACCCACTGCAATGAACCAGACATTCCTTACAACTTCACAAAGCAGCAGAACTGATGCCACCGTCACCATGAACTTCCTTTTATTGCCGCTCCTGGTTTTGTTATAGGAATAAACAAGCAGGCCTACCATGGCAAAGGAAACGAACATCCAGGACAGATGAGTCACATCGAAGAATGAATACCCTGTTCCTTCAGGCAATCCGGTTTCATAAGTGAAGAAATATTGCATATCCATGGAGTAAACCTCCGGGTAATGCTCAATATAATTTTATCACATATATCAAGGTGATCACATCATCCGACGGATAACGTGACCGCTCCATAAACATCACTCATTCGATTACGGGTATACTTTAATAGTATCCATCGCATATATTGATGATTCATCACCCCATGGATGGAAACCGCTTCCAATTCTTTCCCAACCATACTTCTCATAATATCCGACATGGTCGGTGCACAGATAGAGCCTGTCATATCCAAGCATCCCTGCTTCTTTTCTCCCATGTTCAAGGAGGACAGCCCCTAGTTTCCTTCCCCTGGCCTTTTCTTCAATATACAATGCCGCAAACCATGGCCACAGATCCTGCCTGCTGATGAAGTCGTTTGTTATAAGTCCGAAGCTTCCTATGAACTCACCGTCCTCAACCAGAACATACCATCTTGGAAGACCACCCGGAGTATTGATGCTGTTTGCAATGCAGTCCTCATATATCCGGTTATCTAGAGGCCATCTCGACTTTATGTAATCAATCGTGCTTTCCATATAATCCGGATTCTCTGAAATGCATACTATCCTATAATCACTCATACAGTTTAACAATCCTTTCATCTATCCTTCTTGTCATTCCATAGATGTATGGTGTGAAGTGTTTCAGCCAGAATCCCCTTGCCATAGGATTGAAGCTTTCAAAGTCTACACCCAGCTGATGATACCCCTCATCCTTTAATTTGTTTATGGTATATTCAAGCAGATTAGTGTATACCCCAATGCCCCTGAACTCCTCATATATGTATGCGCCCTGTATATTGGCCATCGTACCGGTCTCACCTATGAAGCTCTCTCCCCCTTCGGTTATCTTTATATGCCCTATGGGACGGCCATTCGACTCTGCGACAAAATATCTTCTTTTTGACTTTTTTACATCATCCGTGAATCTATTATCATCTATCTTCCTGTGTGGCATGAACATCGGACTGCTGTTCAGATGCCCAATCAGATTATTAAGCTGAGGCAGTATTTCGCTAAACCGGTCTTCATCTAATTCATGATATTTTAATTTCAAGTCTGTTTCTAACATGCCGATTGATTCCAACGGTCTTATTGCATCAATTGTCCTTAGACCGAATCCATTTATGAAAAAACTTTCAACCGCTTCAGTATCCTGTGTGTACACACCAATGGCATGGGAGAGAATGCCCTGTCTGACCCAGACTGACGCAGCCTTCTCATACAACAATGAATACAGCATTCTTCTGTCCTCATTTACAGTGGCATGGGCATTTATTGGTACAAAGGTTCCCCTTGAGGTTCCGAAGAAATCATTCCATGGTGATAAACAACAGAGAAATCCTACCAGTTCGTTTTTGTACAGGGCAGCGACTCCAAGTTGGTTTCGGGCAAAATCATTCAGCGAAGGAAGTGCTTCTATATGCGGAAGGCACTCAACTTTTGCTCTTTCTTCTTCATAGGCTTTTCTGACCAGATCAAGTGCCTTTGGAATATGCCTTTTGTCAAATGTTTCAAATGAATAATCTTTTTTCATGGTTCAAGGTTAGTACAATCTGTATCAGGCTGTCAAAGAAATTTTGACTATATTCATGTTTTCTAAAAAAAGTTGCCAAACCTCTTTCTTTCCTCTATACTTGCCGAGGTATAAATATATTGGAGAAAGTATGACAAAGATAGATAAAATAAGGAATATAGCAATAATCGCACATGTAGACCATGGCAAGACAACCCTGGTCGATGAACTTCTGAAACAAAGCGGTGTCTTCCGTGACAACCAGCATGTGTCAGAAAGAATAATGGATTCAAACGATCTTGAAAAAGAACGCGGCATTACAATATTTTCAAAGAATACTGCCATAAACTACAACGGTATCAAGATAAACATCATCGATACACCGGGCCATGCGGATTTCGGTGGCGAAGTGGAACGTGTCCTGAAAATGGTGGACGGAGTCCTTCTCCTGGTTGACGCCTTCGAAGGGCCAATGCCACAGACAAGATTTGTACTAAGGAAGGCAATGAATATTAATCTTGTTCCTATAGTGGTAATCAACAAGGTGGACAGACCCGACGCAAGGGCTGAGGAAGTATATGATGAAATACTCGATCTTTTCATCAGCCTTCAGATAGAGGACCATCAGCTTGACTTCCCGATAATATTTACATCTGCGAAGGAAGGCTATGCAATTGAAAAGTTAACAGACGAGCCGGTATCAGTAAAACCGCTCCTTGATGCCATCGTAAACAATATTCCTGCTCCTGAAGGTGATCCGGATGGTCCTTTCCAGTGTCTTGTTTCGAGCATTGACTATGATAAATATGTAGGCAGAATAGGCGTCGGAAGAATAACCAGAGGCAGCATAAACAAGAATGAAGAAATCATGTTATGCAAGAAAGACGGCGACTTCATTCGTTCCAAGGTTGTATCTCTTTACACATTTGATGGTCTTAAGCGTAAGGAAACGGAAAAGGCAGGACTTGGTGACATCATTGCCGTTTCAGGCATCGAGGGAATACACATAGGTGACTCAATCTGCGATATCGAAAACCCTGAACCTGTGGATTTCGTCGACATAGACGAACCTACAATTTCAATGATTTTCAGTGTAAACAACAGTCCCCTTGCAGGAACCGAAGGAAAGTTCGTAACATCCAGGCATCTAAGAAACAGGCTTTTCAAGGAACTTGAAAGCAATGTAAGCCTTCATATAGAGGAAACGGGTTCAACTGATTCATTCAAGGTTCTTGGAAGAGGAGAACTTCATCTTTCCATACTGATTGAAACCATGAGACGTGAAGGATATGAATTCCAGGTCTCAAGGCCGGCCGTGGTAATAAAGGATGTTGACGGCGTGAAACATGAACCGGTTGAATACCTGATAATTGACGTTCCCGAGGAGTTCGTTGGAACCGTCATCAAGAAAGTGGGAGCCCGTAAGGGGGAAATGGTTTCGATGGAACATGGTGTGCAGGGTTCAACACGTCTGGAGTTCAGGATACCTGCAAAGAACCTGATTGGATATTACTCTGAAATGCTGACCGATACCAAGGGCACCGGAATTTTGAACCATACCTTCGATGCCTTTGAACCGCTGAGTCCGGAACTCATCAAGCGCCCGAGGGGCTCCATGATTGCCTTCGAACCCGGCGAATCCACAATATACGGACTGTTCAATGCACAGAAGAGGGGAATACTTTTCATTGATGCCAGGGTGAAGGTCTATACAGGGATGATTATAGGCGAAAATGCAAAGAGCGAGGACCTCAACATAAACGTCTGCAAGAACAAGCAGCTCACCAATGTAAGGGCTTCCGGTTCAGATGAAGCCCTGAGGTTAATCAATATAAAGGACATGAGCCTTGAACAGGCCCTTGAGTTCATATCCGACGACGAATTGGTGGAAGTAACTCCCCTTAGCATAAGAATGAGGAAAAAGGAACTGAACCCAGGCATTAGAGAAAGAGCAAAAAAAAGCTGAAACCATCTTTCTCTTGTCTGTTTTTATATATATAATATAAAAGTCATTTGATGAAACGGCGGATTGTGGATGTATTTATGGAACGGCATCAGAATAGAAGTCAAGGGAAACAACCAAAATTGTATAGTTGGTCTAAGTAAATATCTGAATGCAGTTTATGATCATGAATATGAAGGCGAATGTGATATAAGCATTCTTCTTGCTGATGAGACCGATAACGTGCTGCCTCCTGTGCCTCAAAATGCAACCAAAACAAAATCCCTGCTCCTTAACATGGATACTGACGTACGACTTGAGGTTTTCATTTCAGGGTCACAATTATGGTATGTCTACTCAAACCATGTATCCGTCTGGATGGACTACAAGGCAAATTCAATGATTGTGTCCATAAAGACGATGCCCTATGCCTTTGAATACTATAATATCCTCACCTTCATCCTGCACCCCCTTGGAACGCTGCTTGAATGCTTCGGCTTCTTCAGACTTCACGGCTCATGCGGAACCATCGACGGAAAGTCTGTTCTGTTTACGGGCATGGATGGAAACGGCAAGTCCACGGCTGCTTTTGCAATGGCTACCCATGGAGGAGGCATTATTTCAGATAACCTGACATTTATCAAAAAGGAAGACGACGGATACCACCCATACGCCCTAACCAAGCTTGTAAAACTTAAACTGGAATCAGTAAATACATACTTTCCTGAACTGAACAGGGTTCATTCCGCAGCTTTTAACAATGGAGAGGAATACTATTTCCTTGATGATATTAACACCTTAAAGCTGGCTGATTCCCTTCTGAAGAAAATAATGCTGATAGACAAGAGCAACTCCAGGTCTTCATCATGCGTATCCATCGAAAAATCTGAAATGCTTCCCCTATTGTTTCCAACAGGAGTCCATATAAACATAGAGGAAAATACGGGGCCTAAATTCCTTTTTATATCTGATATACTTTCATCAATTGAAATATGCAAACTTTCTCTGGGAACAGCTGTAAACGAATTCATGAAAATCTTGAAGCATGGCTTAGACACTTGGTTATAACGGCCATTGTTTTTTTGATATAATATCAGATAACAAATTGTCTCGGGGGTAAATTATGAAACTCAATGAAAATATAATACTAAAGGATATGCAGGGAGAAGCGGTTCTCTTGAACCTAGATACCGGTGACTATTATTCGCTGAACGCTGTAGGCAATAAAATAATCAACTTAACTCTTGAGGATATGACAGTCGATGAAATAGCTGCGGAACTAATCGAGATTTATGATATCGATGAAAAGACCGCAAAGAGTGACATCAACTCACTTATTAATGACCTTATTAATAATAATATACTAGAAATATGACGGATGGTGGCTTAGTTGAATTGCAAGGGATTTTCCATACCGCGTGATATCAGCATATTGATGAGGGCTATATTCGAAATAGTGAAGTGGACAGGCAAGGTTCATAGGCATGGTTTCAACAACATTATAATAAGTCTTAGTAGTATCAAAGAAACCTCACCCGTTTCTGACTCGGATCTGTTTTACCTAAAAAAACTCCACCGGATACTGTACTTCATCCTTACACGAATTCTGCATCATAAGAATCCCTGCACCATTGCAAGTCTCTCAATTTTTGATATCTGCAAAGAGAAGAAGATAAATTGTGCTTTGGTGGTAGGCGTGAAAAAAGACGGAAAAACAATAACGGGTCACAGCTGGGTTGAGGTAAACGGCGCTGCAGTAAATGAATACAAGGTTTTCCTTGATACCTTCACAAGAATGAAAGAGGTTTAAATGTATAATTGGAACGGTATAAACATTCTAGTACATGGAGATAATCAAACCTTTATTGAAAGGGTCAGTAAATACATCAATGCCCCTGCTGTTTCGGATTCATCTGCAAATGCTGATATTGATGTCCTCATCACAAGCAGGAAAGCATGTATTCCCACCGTTGATGACGAGGCAAGATTGGTTAAGAAGCTTGAATATCAGGAGGATTTCATTAACAATCTAAGCATATATAACAAAGGAGAACTGCTTTGGTACATATATGAGGACATGGCTGAGATATATGTCGACATGGCCGAAAACAAGATGATTGTGATGACCGAAGGTCTTCCCCTTGATTTTGAGTACTATAATATACTAATTTTCATGTTTCATCCCTTCGGGTATCTGTTCGAGAATTTCCGCTTCTACAGAATTCATTCATCATGTGCCGTCCTTGGCGAAAAGGCATTTCTTGCAACAGGAAACACCGGAAGTGGAAAATCAACTTCTGCCTTTGCCCTGCATAGCTGTGGCGGTAGCATAATCTCCGATGACCTCACCTATGTATGCAAAAAGAACGGGAAATACCTGGCGTACTCACTCAGCAGCCTTGTAAAGCTTAGGGATGATGCCCTGTCCAGATTCTTCCCCGAAATGTCATATTTGCCTGTATTTTGTCGATTTCTGGATGAAACCTATTTCAATACAAAGGACATGAACAAGACTACTCCTGGTGTTAATGTCATTGAAGGCATCGGCATTCTCGAAAAAACCATGAAAAAGGAATCTTCTTATCATATGGCAAAACCCATCGAGGTAGTTCCCGAGATGTTTCCGAGTACAATTCATACAACGGTAAAACACAAGAGTGCAGAAAAATTTACCTTCATTACAGAGATGCTAAACAACATCAAATGCTATAAAATTGGATTCGGTACTGACATACAGTCATACTACAACACGGTGAAAAGATTATTGGAAGAGGGATGATTTGAAAAAGGAAGCAAGATTTCTTAAAGAATGCATCGGCCGTTACCTGGGAAAACAGGAAGAGCTTGACCTGGCATTAGTTTATAAAAAATGTGTCCCTGTAAAATTATTCTCCCTTATTTCCGATCAAAGACTAGAGGGTCTGATGCACTACCTGGATTCAAGGGAATGCTTTATAAACATCCCCTTGCCTGAATCAATAAAGACCCGGTGGAAGACCATAGCCTGGAAAAACTCATTCCAAAATGATTTGACGGACACTAATGCGGACTCCATATTCAGACAGATGGCTGTTCTTGGCCTGGAGTATGTCTGGCTTAAGGGCAAAGCCGTAAGGATGCTTCATAAGACCGACTACATTTTTTCTTCATCGGACCTGGATCTGTTCATTGATAAGGATACTTATCCTGAGCTAAAGAAACTGTTGCTTTCAGAAGGATATACCATTCCCGAACCCGAAAAAATGATGAAGGATACAGTACTGGATATTTCTGAGTTCGAAGAATCGATGAATGAAATAATGTTCGTCAAAAAAGATAAAGCTATAAACTATGTCATTGACGTTCAGTGGGATTTCATCGGTTTTGGTACAAAGTCACCCTTGCACGACCTTTATGGAATAAACGAACTTATCCTTTCCCAAAGAACAAAGCTGGATCCAGGCAGTTCCACTTATCCCATGTCCCTCTCGACGGAAATCCATTTTTGCGTAATGGCCATTCATCTCTGTCTTCACCATGGATTCCGGGGCGTAAAATGGTTTGTGGACATGGCCAATTATTATCTTTTATGCAGTCCGGATCTTGAAAAACTGAACAAAGAAGTATCGCGGGATGTAATGAAGTCCGTAGGAATTGAAGTAGCCCTCATACACGAATATGCAGGTTTGAAAAGACCTAATAGACAAATGCGCAGGAATCTGTGCATTGACAGACTTCTGCCTTTTGAGCTTTCATTCTATCGTTCCATGCTTTTTCTTAAAAATGATGGTCTTTGGAACAATATATCCCATAGAATCATAAAAGCCCTTCTTCCCTACAGGCACAGGGATAAGTATAGAATTCTCTCATATATGCTTTTAAACCCTGACTCTGTTGTTCACCGGGTAGACAAGGCAAACTCTAAAAAGGGTTTTTGTAATATTTTTGCGTTATTCAGGATAATGATTGAAAACGTAAAGAGATACCGAAGAAACAAACGAGGAAAATAATCACAACAAAACAACACTTGAATTAAAGATAAATTCAAGCGTTGTTTCATGAAATTCCAGAAAACTTCTTTAAATGGGAATGGATATTCCTGTAACCTCATTAAGATTTTTCAGTTTTTCAAGTTTCGGTTTTTCATAAGTGAGTTTCTTTTCATCTTTCATTTTATGCCCCCCTGTTTGATATATTTACATTATAACACAATAGTTTCAAAGTCAACTCTATTTCATATCAGGGTTAAACGTAATATAATAGATTCGTCAATATGGGAGATGCACTAAATGAAGAATCTTTTCCTAAGGTTACAAAGAAAGATATTACTGAATCTGCCCGTTACAAAACGCCAGGGTCAACCAATACTTAAAAATGCCGGCAGCCATAAGAAACTTGTCCTTAAGGGACCTGCTGCGCTTGATGATTTCAATAAGGAAGCTCACATATTGTTTTCTGATTATGATAGTTCTGACCGTGTATTGATAAAGGTAAATCTTAATTCCGGACTCCCCTTTCCAGCTTCCGTATCCCTGGATATGCTTAAATCCCTTATACTACTATTAAATCAACTCGGAATAAAGAACATAACAGTTGCCGACTGCAGTGGCTTAACCCATCTTCCTACTTCAAAAAACATGAAAACCAAGGAACTGTATTCATTAAGAAGTAATGAAATTTCTGTCAGGACATTCGATTTCGGACGCTGGAGAAATGTGCCGGTAAAAGGTCAGTATCATAAGCATATAATTATTCCGGAAATTGCATACAAAGTTGATCGAATAATAAATCTATCAAATCTAAAATCCCATCGTTTGGCCGGTCATTCAGGTCCTATAAAGAATCTCGTAGGCTTCATGCACCCTAGACAGCGGTATCAGCTTCATGAAGATCATCTGGTAGAACGAATAGCAGAAATTCCACTTGCCCTTGTTCCAAATATAAATATTGTAGATGCCCGTAGAATATTCGTAGACGGCGGGCCTGATTACGGAAAAGAAGTACCTGCAGATATGATAATCGCAGGTACGGATTTAATTGATATTGAAAGTGAAGCATATAATCTGCTCATTGACAAAAGAAAACAATACAATATAGCAGAGTCAAAATGTAAATTCGAGGAAACACTTTTGTTCAAACACTATTCAAAGATTCATGGGGGCAGTATATGAAGATATTGCTGGTTACTTCAATCCATAAGAAGACACCTACACGTTGGATTCCTATAGGAATAGCATATATTGCGTCAAAGCTAATATCATACGGTCATATTGTCAAGGTGTATGACAAGCACAGACTCGAGTACATGATGGACAAGAAAAGTATGAACAGTGGACTCAGGCAAAGCATCATTGCCTTTGCTCCTGATATAATAGGTTTTTCTACTATTTCTCCAATGATTTATGACACAGTGGAGACAGTTGAGTTCATCCGTACTTTCTATAGAGGGACATTGATTGCAGGTGGCCATCATGCCACGGCAATGCCTTTCGAAACATTGAAAAAAATTCCCGGTCTTGATTATGTAATTGCCGGCGAAGGTGAAATACCATTGACTTTACTTGCTGAAGGTTCTCCTGTGACTTCCATTCCGGGACTTATATCACGTGATACCGACTCGACTTCTTATGTTCCTTCAAGAATTGATAACCTTGATGTCCTCCCGCTACCTGATTACAGTGTGTTCGATATGGATTTCTATACAAAGGCAAATCGGCATACAATTCGTGGACACTATCTGAAGACGGCTGAGATTCTAACATCCAGGGGATGCCCCAATAACTGCAGTTTCTGTTCTGAGACACTGACATACGGAAAAGGTGTAAGGTTTCATAGCCCTGACTATGTAATGGCAAACATCGAACATATTCTTGAGAACTATAAAATCAATTCACTTTATTTTCATGACAATGATTTTTTAATTTCAAGAAAACATGCCGAGGACATATGCAGGATGATGATTGACAATGGATACAACCGACGTCTTAAATGGGCTGTACAGGCAGGAACAAACAATGTAGATGAAGATATCCTTAGGTTGATGTCAGAAGCCGGTTGTATTGCAATTGAGTTTGGGATGGAGTCAATAAAGGACTCAGATTTGAACAAAGTCAACAAGAACAGGTCGGTTCAAATGAGTGAAAGGGCAATTGAACTTTGCAGCAAATACGGTATATCAGTACACGGTTACTTCATGACTGGCCTCGGCGGTGATTCCATAAGCAGTCTTAACTCCCTACTCGCTTGGATTGATAAGTATCAGCCTCATACCTTTTCCCTTAATTCACTAAAGATTCATCCGGGAACCGAGATGTATGAAAAGCATGGTAACTCATTCTTCGAAACCCATGAGTGGACAAAAGAAAACATAGATTTCTACTATATATCAAACTCATTAGACGAAATACCGGATAAAGACTTAGATAAATGGAGAAAAGAAGTATTTATACCTTTCAAATTAAAACATGAAAGGAAGTGGGTCATCAAAAACAACTCTCCACTTTCCATTTTACTTTTACTTATTAAAAAGATTTTATCAGTCTGGCGTAGAAGACCCAGGAAGACCCTTAGTTGAATCATTCAGATTTTCATGCTTTACCAAAACAGGCTTTTTATATTCCTTTTTCATTTTTTCCTCCTCATAAATATGTACCCCCTTAGGTCGAAGAAATATCGCCCTTGGTTGTTTCGTTTAAATTCTCATGTTTTACTAGTTCAGGTTTTTCGTAAAGTTCTTTCTTGTCTTTCATAATTTAAATCCCACTTCAGTAATTAAATTTTATCACAAAATATATTTTATGCAAACACAAATTATCAAGCTCAAGGCTCCTTGTGTTTCCGTAAACATTCCTGATGTTATCCACAAATTTTCTTATTTGAATGATTCGCGTTGACAATATTTCATCGATTATATAAAATAGCTTTTGCGTAACTAAAAATATGTGGAGAGATGGCTGAGTTGGTTGAAGGCGCACGACTGGAAATCGTGTTTACTGGAAACAGTAACCAGGGTTCGAATCCCTGTCTCTCCGCCA
>DAINQB010000012.1:0-18123 GCA_036743175.1 Bacillota bacterium
GGTCTGTGAAAACCAATCTGCATGAAGAATGGTCTGCTTTTATCTGAGTTTTTCATCTCTTCAAGGGCTGTATCAGCCGTCCACTCAGTCGGATGAAGATAATTGTCATAAGTCCATGGGATATAACAAAACCCATTGTTGTCCATTGAATCCGCAGGATCTTTTACCTTTCCGCCAGTCTGCTCATTAAGCCATATATGATAATCGCTTTTTTCACCATCAATCCAGTTCTGCGGGTCATAGAGTCTGTTTATTTCAAAACCCTGTCCTTCCCGGCGGGGATAGTAATGTGTCTTTCCAACATTGATTGTCTGGTATCCGGCATCCTTGAAAACACCCTGCATTGTGACCGGGTACCTCCATGGAACACCGTCCATATACCCGATTCGATTGCAGGAGTACCCGCTCATGCCCGTAAGAAGACTTGCCCTTGCAGGGATGCAGCTTGGTGTTGCGCAATATGCAGAAGTATACATTATGCCTTCACCGGCAAGCTGGTCAAGAAACGGAGTCATCACCTTGTGTCCGAGGCTTCCGAGAAAATCACCCCTCCACTGGTCCGTAAATATCAAAATAACATTTGGTCTGTCCATCTTTACCCCCTGACCACATTATAACACTTATCACTTTTTTTACTTTCACCCCTGGGGTAAAAGTAAAAAAATTTAAATTTTACCCCGGAGGTGAAATTAGAAAGATTTAAATTTTACCCCGGAGGTGAAATTAGAAAAATAGATTAACGGTGCTTCAGGAAGGTGCCTGTTTCGTATTCGTGGAAGGCCTTTCTAAGTTCTTCCCGGGTGTTCATGACAATGGGGCCACCCCAGGCTATGGGCTCTGAGATGGGTTTTCCTTCTGCCAGTATGAATCTTACTCCGTCGGCTGTTGATATGTTGAGAATTCCTTTTCCATTGAAACGGACTGCTGTTTTTTCTGAGACAGTTTCTTTTTCTACTCCGAATTTTCCACTTCCATGGAATACAAAGACAAATGTGTTCAGTGGCAGTAACAATTCATATTCAAAGGTTTTCCCACCCGCAAGTTCAATATCCAGAAGATTGACTGAGAGGTTTTCCCTTTGTACAGGACCTTTTGCATTCTTGTAAGTGCCGCCTATGACTTTTACCAAAAGCCCTTCCTCTTCATAAGTCTCAAGCATTTCTGCTGTAATGTCGCCGTATGCAGGATCCATCATCTTGTCATTCGAAGGAAGATTCAACCAGAACTGAAAACCTTCAAGTCCATCATCCGGTGGCTGGGGCATTTCCTGGTGAACTATACCGCTTCCCGCAGTCATCCATTGAACTTCAGAACTTTTGATCAGCCCCCGGTTTCCAAGACTGTCCTGGTGTTCAACTTCGCCTTTCAGCATATATGTTATTGTTTCAATCCCCCTGTGGGGATGCCATGGGAAGCCTTTCATTACATCATCGGGATTATCGGTTGAGAAGTAGTCAAGCAACAGGAAAGGATCAAACTGGGGCGTTTCATTGTATCCGAAAACGCGGTTCAATCTTACGCCGGCTCCATCCGTAGTCTCCATGGCCTTATAAATCTTTTTTACACTAACCATAACATATCCTCCTATGTATTCATGAGAATTACATGGACGGCAACAGTAACGACCAGTGCCAGTCCGGTCAATCTATGTACAACCAGAATAGGCTTTTTAAAATATTTCTTTACAATTATCCCAAGGATAGCCTGAAGGAGGATGAAAGCAAAGGCCAGGAAACCGCTGTGAAGTCTTATTCCGCCGACAAGATTGTATCCATGCAGGAATGCTGATACCAGCAGCAATCCGGTCAGATATGGATGAAGCGCAGACATGATCTTTGAGGCCTTCTTCAGAAATTTGTTTTTATTTCCAAGCGCATACTTATTGATTCTCCTAAGTATGAAGTGCATTATGATCAGTACCAAAAGCCCGATGTTCACCCATCCGAGATTTCTAAACAACAGATACATACTACCTCCTTCTGGCTTAAATCAATCCAAGGGCCCTGGCCAGGGTCTTTGGATCATTTCTGAAGAATGAACCCTTCCCTTCATAGAAACCGTGGTATCTGATCATATGAATATTCAAATCAGACCAGTAAACCGTTATTCCAAGTTTCTTGTTTGTGAATCTGGTATTCGTCTTGATTGCCTTCTGATTGTCAGCAAACGGGCATGGAATCTCTCCCCTGTGGTCATCAACAAGAACCTCATAGTCCTCATCAACTGTGACGGGTATATCAAGAAGCTCCTTGCCTCTTTCCGTGAAATATTGCATTCTCCCGGCTATCTGGGCATGACTGAGATCAAGTTTTTCGACTTCGGCATCATCCTGTCTCAGAATATCCTTGAGTGCACGATCATCATCACCGAGAAAACCATGGGCAGTGAATGCTCCCGGCTGCATGTTTTCCTGTATTTGGTTTAATCTAGGGCTTTGTTTCATTTTTTATCACCCTCAGCTGAATTTATCATAATATATCTTTGCCTCGTCGAACTCACTGCCGACAAGAACATTTACACACGCATTTATCATTCCGGGACTTCCGCAAAGATATGCATGCTTTCCTTTCCCGCTGTCCACATATCGTTTCAGGACTTCCGTCACCAATCCGGTTTCGCCATTCCAGTTATCATCAGGTTCCGGTCTTGACAATGCGGGCACATACCTGAAATTACTGTTCTGCCTCTCAATCTCCCTGAAGAACTCCGTATGATACAAGTCCTTCTTTGAAACTGCACCAAATATAAAAATCATCTTCTTGTCGAGGTTTCTTTCCATAATGTCCATTACCAGGGACTTAATTGGAGCCATTCCGGAGCCACCCGCCATGAATACGTAGTCGTCCGAGTCATCCCTCATGTAGAAGTCGCCATATGGTCCTGTCATCCTTACTTCATCACCTACCTTAATGTGGTCATGCATGTAGGTGGTACAAAGACCTCCCGGAACCCGTCTTATTATCAGCTCAACAGCCTTGTTATCCGACGGTGCAGATGAAATGGAATAAGCCCTTATCGCCTTCTCCTTCACCTTGTCATATGGTTTGGTCTCAATCTGCATATACTGCCCGGCTTTGAACTTAATATCCTCACCGGCCTTGAACTCAAACCTGAACTCCTTGATATCATGTGTCATATCCTTGATGTTGGTCACCGTCGCAACATATTCACGGATATTAAAAAGCTCCTCAGGTATATATACCCGCAGATTACCCTTCACCTTTACCTGACAGGACAGCCTGACACCATCATTTCGCTCATCCTTCGAAAGATATGGTTCTTCTGTGGGAAGCAATGGTCCTGCACCTTCAAGTACCCTGACCTTGCACAGACCGCAGGTGGCCTTGCCTCCGCATGCGGAAGGAATGAATATCTTGTTTGCCGCAAGCGATGAAAGAAGGGAGCTTCCCCCTTCAACCCTGAGGTTTTTATCCCCGTCATTGATGTCAATTTCACATTCACCGTAATTGTTCAGAAACTTTTCAGCAATGATAATCAATACTGCCAGTACAGTTGATATTCCGGTGATGCTTAAGACTGTTATGATTATTTCCTTCACTTTGTTTCCATCTTTCTATTGTATGACAAATATCCCTGAGAATCCCATGAACGCAAGGGCCATCAGCCCGATTATTATAAAGGTCAGACCAGGTCCAACCAAGCCCTGTGGTATCTTGCTTTTGCCCGTCTTCTCCCTTATTGCAGCCAGAGTGGAAATGGCAAGCCACCATCCAAGGCCGCTTCCAAGACCAAAGAGAAGAGACTGCCAGAAATTATAGTTTCTGATTACCATGAACAGTGAAATACCCAAAATGGCACAGTTGACTGTTATAAGCGGCAGGAAAATACCCAGCTTGATGTATAGTTCAGGCAGGAATCTGTCCATTGCAAGCTCTATGATCTGGACCGAGGCGGCAATTACTATGATGAATACCACATACCTCAGGTATTCCAGACCCAGCGGCAGAACCACATACTGATAAACAACATAGTTGATTACCGTAGTGAATACCATAACCAGGGTTACCGCCTTGCCGAGACCCGAAGCAGTCTTGAATTCGTTCGATACAGAAATGAACGAACACATTCCAAGGAAGTTTGAAAGCACCATGTTGCTTGTTATTATTGAGGCGAAGAATATTATGAATGGGTTTATCTGCGGAGTCATATCACTTTGCCTCCTTCTTCTTCAGTCTTCTGTTCTGGATTCCGGATGCTATCCAGATGAAAATTGCAATCATGAAGAATGCTCCCGGGGGCACAACCATTATCGTCCATTTGGTAAAGTCAATAAAATTAATGCTGAATCCGAATATCGTACCAAACCCGAGGATTTCCCTTATCAAGGCAATTCCAAGAAGTATTACTGTGTATCCTATCCCTGCGAACAGTCCATCAAAGAATGAAATGACAGGCGGGTTCTTCCTTGCAAAGGCCTCGGCCCTTCCCATGATTATACAGTTTGTAATAATAAGTCCGACATAGGGTCCCAAAGCCTTGCTTATCTCCGGAAGATTTGCCTTTATGAAGATATCAACTATTATGACATATGCGGCAATGACAAGTGTCTGTACGATCATTCTGATTCTGTCAGGAATATGCTCTCTCAGGGCTGACAAAGTAAGGCTGGAAAATGCAGTGACAAACATAAGGCCAACTCCCATTACTAGTGAGTTCACCGTTCTGTTTGTTACGGCCAGCGCCGAACATATACCCAGTATTTGTCTTATAACCGGGTTTTCTCCCCAGAGATTCCTGTAGAAAACCGTCTTCAAACTATTTCCCATCGGCTTCCTCCAGTTCTTTCAGCGTTGTATCTATGAAATTATTCATAATCTGAAGAATCGCATTTGATGTGGATGTGGCACCTGTTATTGCGTCTATTCCCGAGTCTTCACCATAAACAAGAGGTTTATCAATTCCTATTCCCCTGAATTGTTCCTTGTACCACTCCTCTTCTATTCTTCCTCCGAGGCCTGGGGTTTCATTCTGTTCAGTGAAGGCTATTCCCTTGATTGTCGACAAACCCTGATCCACAGATATGTAGCCCCTTATGGTTCCCCATAGGCCTGACCCTTCAAATGGTATAGAGTAAACCATGACTCCTTCGTCATTGACGGCTGAATAAAGATAAATCCCTTCGATATCCTTTTGTGTAACCCTCTCGTTGAATACTGCTACAGCATCATCTGCTTCAATCCCCATGGAATAAAGTACGGAAGCTTTTTCAGCATTCAATACATTTCTCTCGATTCTGCTTTTATAGGCAGCATTGACAGCGGCAAGCACACCGGAGAAGACTATACTGACAACCGCAATGAAAACAATTGTATACAGGTAACCTTTTTTCATGCCGCCACCTTCTTCCGGGCCTTCATGTCACCAAGGACTTTTTCAAGCAGCGGGACAAACATGTTGCCTACCAGTATGGCAAACATCATGCCTTCTGCAAACAGACCGAATATCCTGATAACCGCAGTAATTATTCCAACCCCTGCTCCGTAGATTATTCTTGCAGTATCGGTCTTGGGAGCCGAAACAGGGTCTGTAATCATGAATACTGTTCCGAAAATGAATCCGCCGGACAGTATTGAAAACAATGGGTCTGCTGCTGTGACACCTGTGAAATATAAAATTGAATTGAAAATTCCAAATCCCAGGAGACAGGCGGCCATGCTTTTCCACGATGCTGTTTTTGTAACAATGAGATATATTCCGCAAAGGATAATTAAAATAGCTGCTGTTTCACCCAGCGAACCGGATATCCTTCCCAGCAGCAAGTCAAGATAATCTGTAATTTCACCAGTCTTGTTGAACTGTATGAGAGGTGTTGCGCTTGTTGAGGCATCAACGGAATTGAACCATCTTATGAACCCTCCCGGAAAACCGGTGAACGGCTTTGTCCATGTGACCGTCATGAAAGCAGGGAAAGATATGTAAACGAAACACCGGGCAACGATTGCCGGGTTGAATATATTCCTTCCGAATCCCCCGAAGACACCTTTTCCGAACACGATTCCGAATACGATTCCAACAGCCGCTACCCAGAAAGGTACGGATGGAGGAAGTGTCAGTGCAAAAAGCACACAGCTGACAAGTACTGCTTCACTGACCTTTGCCTTGTCCTTATTTATGTTTCTCATGATGAGATACTCTGAGAGCACTCCGAACACAAGGGTCACAGCAATCAGAACAAGAAGCCTGAGCCCGAAAAGATATATGGAATAAAGTATCACAGGCACAAGACTATAAAGCATTTTTCGCATCATTGCCTGTTTCATGAATTTTGATTTCAGATCCAAATTATGTCCCCCGTTCCATGACGCTTTACATATATTATATATGCATAGCGATACTTTTCAAATAGAAAACAAAGCTTACACTCCATGCAATGACTGCATATTTATGAATATGGGGAAAAATGATAGAATATATTGGGAAAGCGGTGATTAAATGAACAAGTTCATGAAACTGGCAGTGGAGGAAGCACGCAAGGCTGTGACCAACGGACACGGCGGTCCTTTTGGAGCCGTGGTCGTTTGCAATGGCCAGGTAATTGCATCAGCCCACAATATGGTGCTTTCAAACAATGACCCTTCCGCCCATGCAGAAATACAGGCAATTCGAAAGGCCTGTGAAGTGCTGGGAAAGCCAATGATTCCGGAGTGTGAAATATACTCAAGCTGCGAGCCGTGTCCGATGTGTCTCTCTGCAATCATGTGGGCCAGGATACAAACCGTTTACTATGGATGCACAAGGGAAGATGCAAAGGACGCCGGTTTCATCGATGCTTTCATATATAGTGTACTTGAAGGCCGGGAAGATGGAATACTGAACAAAATCAACCTGGACCGTGATGAATGTCTTCCGGTCATGGAAGAGTGGAACCACGGAGAAACCCACGATACTTACTGATAATCAGTTATATATAGATGGGGGAAAGTCATGAAAAGATTCATTTCATTTTCAGTATCTGTAGTTATAATCATCTCCATGATGTCGGGATGCATGACAAATGGTATATCAGACCTTGAAGACCTGGTATACATACAGGTTGCAGGTCCGTTCTATACATCCGTAAATCCCATGTCAGGCAGACAGGAACGAGGCTTCCTCAGGGAAAGGAAGAAGACAGTTGATGAAATCATAAGACTCATCGACAAATCCACTGACGGGATGTTCAACGCAAACGATGATTTTGTAAAATATGAAGACAACCTGCTTGACGCATTGAAAAGGGATGAGCCTGATTCCGATTATGCTGCAACAGCAGACCTGATTCTATATGGAATTGCAGCTTATCACTCTTTACTGGAATCACATGAGGCTGAAATCAAGGAGTACGACCGTACCAAAACCAGTAATACTGCAACCAAAGCATTACTCAGGTATTATAAATTTGAATCAGCGGTAGAACTATTTGGGTTACAGAACGAATATCTGGAATGGCTCAAGACTGCAACTGCAGTTGCCTGTTCCATAGTATCAAGTTCAAGTGAAAGAAGGGCAGAGAGGCTGCAGTCTGATTCTTCATCCATATTCAGTAAAAAAATATATGGAAATCTTGTTGATGCCGATATTTACATGGATAGCGCCCTTGATTTATATGACGCACTGGAATCAATGGATTACTACGCATCATCTATTTATCTTGATGAAGCCCGGCGGACCATTGATGATATAAGACAGGGAAAAACCGATTCAGTTGAATCAAATGAGTTGATTGATTCCCTCGAAACAGCACTTGAAAATGCAATGAAATCCCTGAAAATACCGGATTACATCAAACCCATTCCGGATTTGACATCCGGAAACATTTTCACGCCCCATGTAAAGGCAGCAGAAGATACCCTGCCCGATCTTGGACTTCTGTCTGACTCACTGGAATATTACAGGGATACACCTGTAAGTAGTGATGATGATTACCCCGACAAGGAACAGGCCGGAGAAAGTTTCAATGCCGATCTCTCCCATATGACGGAAGAAGCCCAAAAAGCAGAAAATCCCGGTGACATGGTGTCGGACACCTTTGCAGAGAGACCCTCAGCCGATGATATAACAACCGATGTCCGTCAGGCAATAAGAACTGAAAACATCAGTAAAATAGAAACCGGCCAGATGGTAGTCAGAGGGCTGATGATCTTTAATGTAAATTTTGCTTATAACACTGCCATCAGCAGAATATCTGCACTTATAGCCGGAGGGAAAAACATATCAGAGGAAGCCCTTGAAAGTGCCGTCAATCTTGTAAAATCGGAGTTGAACAACATAATTGGTGAAAACAGGGAGCAGTTCCTGAATATATTACTCAATACTTCCGCAGAGGATATATTCAACGTCTTTGAAGCTTGGAGAGATGACATAGGAAATCTGAATGAACATGAGTTTACAAGGAATGACCTTGAAGACTTTCTTACAAGACTCGGTTATGAACTGGATATAAAGCCAGTTGAACCTGATGCTTCGCCGGATCCTTCATCTGCACCGTCAGCCTCACCCTCTGCTTCAACAATTCCGCTGACACCCTCTCCCACACCTTTGCCTGTTATAACACCAACGCCAGGTGGCTCAAGCGATGGCCCATATGAATCATATGACGTATTCAATATTGCAGCTACATACGATACGATGATGAACCTGTCCAATACACTTTCCACGGAAAACCTTCTTTATATAATCTACGGATGGTCCGATCCTGTGGAATATTCCTCATATAACAAGGAAAGCAAGACAGATGGCAACGGCAAGGTCACCGGGTGGAAATATCTTGATTCTTCGGGGAAACCAGTAGGGTGGGAAGTAACTTCATATGGAGAGACCCTTGAATTCAAGTATCACTTTCCTGCGGGCATGGAGTCATCCATGAAGGTTATCAGATACGGAACCCTGGAACAAAGCAGGTTCTTCCAGGTTGAAACAGAAGATACTTCATCGGGCAGAAGAACGGCGATACGTCTCAGGGAAGAACCGACTTTCCCGGGTGACAGCATTGTGTATATATATGAAACCGAAAACGGAATCAAGGATGGCCTCAACACAACATCCTATAACAGTAATCCTACATTCGAACTGTACATTGATGGTTCAGTATATGAATCCCGCACATTCCTGAATGGAAATCTCATCCGAGAGGTGATTACATCCTACGAAGGTTCTTCGGTCATAGAGCACACAAGACTTTTCTATGAAAGCGGTGTGCTGCGGCAGGAAGTATATGAACAGGATGGAGAAGAATTCGGGACATACGTTTCTTACAATGAGGACGGGGTTCTTGTTCTGAGCATCGGATACAAGGGCGGGAAGTACGATGGAGAATACAAAAGCTTCTTCGACGACGGAACCCTTCGGGAGCTTATAACTTACAAGGAGGGAGAAAAAGACGGGCCGGTAAGCAGCTATTACGGAAGTGAAGGACATCCCCTTGAATACAAAGGAAGTTATGCAGATAATGAAAAAGACGGCAGATGGGAAACCTTCACTGCGGAAGGTCTTCCAAAAACAATAATAGAATACAAGTCCGGTCTGCCGGACGGAGAATACAAAAGTTTTGCCACGGGCAGCACCTCATCTTCATCCATTCATGTATTCGGTCAGCATTCGGACGGCAAGAAGGTCGGGGAATGGCTTTACGGATACAATAATGAAGGTTGGGTCGAAAAAGTGTATTATGATAACGATGTTAAGGTGTGGATGGAAAAGGCCGACAGTAATATAAGGACATATTATAAGCCGGACGGTTCCGTGGACCACACGGAAACCAAACCATGAGGGGGACACTATGAAAGAATCATTGCTCAGGGACTTATACAAGAACAGAGGGTATGAAGAAGGAGATATCGACAAGGCTGTCGGATATGTCAGGGATATGGAATCTTACCTTGATATTGAAAATGCAACCGTCGTGTCGGTCAAGGAGTATATAAACAAGCTCATCGAAGAAGGCAATAACACAATCCCGGTAATTCTTGCCCTCGCCCGCTATTTCTACCTGATTGACAACCATGAGGTTTATATTTATTTCACCAAACTTTTCGGTGGACTGGGTGTCATGGAAAACATACGAAAACGCCTTGAGTTTTACACAGACAAAGAAACAGCAGATAGTGTGTTCAATGACCTGGTACCTCCTCCGCTTGGAACTCCTTCTGAGAATATCCCGGAATACACTGACAAGGTGATGAAGAGACTGAAATCCACACTGACTCCCGCTGTTTATAGAAAAGTCCTTGCAGGGAACAATCATCAGGTTCCGGCTGAGGCAATGCTTGCTGAAAAGAAATTCTATGAGGAATCTGAGGACATTGATACATATCTAAGGGAAAGGCATGAAAGAAAAGTGGCAGAGCTGCAAAAGTACTGCGACGAGAAAAAGGTATGGTTCGAGCAGGAAATCACACAGGAAGTCGTTGATTACGTGGCTTCCAACCAGGAAATACTGTCAGCAGTCCGAGATGGAAACAAACTCTATGTCACCAAGATACCTTTTGATGGAATAAATTTCCTTTTGGCTGACGATCCTGTAATGAAGAGCTATTATGCATGCCACTGTCCCTTTGCACGGGAACGAATCCTTGATGAATCAAGGGAAAACGTTGATGCCGAATGGTGTTACTGCAGTGCAGGATATGCAAAATTCCCCTTCGAGGTCATTTTAGGTGAGGAACTCGAGGTTGAAATGCTTGACTCAGCACTGAAGGGGGATCCCGTCTGCCGTTTTGCCATTACACTTCCATCGTCATACAAATAGAAGTGGTAAGAAAGTTTCCTTAGGTGTCTGACATATCATCGGGTAATGGAAATTCGTTGCTTCAATGAATTACTCGACCCTGAGCCATACTTCCATATATGACTTCGTACCATCAGGCGTATCGTAATAGAGTTCCATATCATATCCGCTTATCATAGTGAAACCTGTATTAGGAAGCCAGTCACTGTATACCCTCTTGAAATGTTCCTGGATTATCTCAACAGATTCCTTTTCATCTGCCACATATTCCGGACTCTTTAATATTGCCCATTTGGATGCAGGTACATTAATCTCTGTGAATCCTTCCGTATCGCTGTTCTTTCCTTTTAAAACATGTATAAGGTAGGAAAACTTACCTGCTTCAACTTCACGTCCGTCACACATAGCATTAAGTGGCAATGCGCCCGTATCCCATTCGGCATACCCGGATGCAAACAATGCATCCGCCCTGCCTGATTCCCATACCTCATTCCAAAAAACGGGAATTTCCCTGGAGTTGGTCTCATCATCTATTGGAAACAACCTCTCAACTCCATAAACCGTAAAAGCTTCCCTTTCTTCTATTCTGTAATCCAACGATTTTTCTCCTTTAAGTGTTATCATGAAGGATATCCTTGGAAATGTTCTAAGATACGCTCCGGGTTTTCTGGTCTGGGTTGGAGTTATCCCATGAAATTGTCTGAATGCTCTCGTAAAAGCTTCGGGTGATTCGTAGCCATATTTAAGTGCAACATCAATTACCCTCTCATTGGTTCGAATAAGGTCATCCGCAGCCTGTGACATCCTTCTGTTCCTTATGTATTCACCAAGTGTCATTCCTGTTGTCATTGAGAAAATACGGTGATAGTGAAACTCTGAACACAAGGTGATTCCTGCGAGAAATTTCTTGTCAACATACCCGGTCAGATTACCTTCAATATAATCTATTGACTTGTTCATTCTTTCAAACCAGTTCATTCAATCTCCTGCATGAATACGGTCCTACACCAAAGATTATGGCTTTTTCAATCAATCTATCGGGTAGGAATGTGTATTTTGCAATACCCTTCCATTTACTCAGTTCATATACCATAGGTCTTCCTCCTGTTCCCATTCTATTGATGTTCAGAAGGAATTTCCTGATTAATCTTGTTCACCTTTGCATGTTTATATGTTTATAGCATTATATAACACAAGGCCTTCAGTCCATAAATATATGATATGTACAGATGCCAAATCGCATCTTTTACATCCTTGTAATGATTAAATTGCCTGATTCATATCTCCTTAACCCCAACATAAAAAGACCGAATGCAAGAAGGGCATATATGCCTGCAACCCCAAACAACAAAATCAATGTCCCCCATGAGAAGTTGTATACCAATCTCAGTGGAATATGAGTAATGAAACCTATCGGCAGTGCAGTCATAATCAATGCCTTGACCGGACCTTTGAATATTGTCTCAGGGTAAATCGAGAAAGTGATTGTAAACTCCCAGAGAGTTCTGCCCACCATGTCCATGTTCCCGAAATAGAACGTAAGCGAGTGGCCGACCACAGCTATGGATGTTATCAGCAATGCCGCAGTAAATATACTTATTGAGAACATGAGCCACATCATTCCACTGGCATTCAGCAATATCATCAGGATTATTCCATACAACAAATCTCCCCATGCAGTAGCCGACATCCTTGCTGCTATGGAGTTGATCAGTGGATTCTTCGGCTGCAGAAGATAAGTATCGAGTTCTCCCGTCATTATCATCCCTGATATGCTGTTCATGTTTGCAAAGAAAATGTGGGCAAGGCCAAAACCAGTTGATGATACAGCCCAGAGGAACATGACATCCTTGAATCCATAACCGCCTATCCCTCCTCCCAGTTTATCAAATAGAACCCACCAGAAGAAAGCAAAGCTTGCATTGTTCAGGGCCATTCCAAACACCTGTACAAGGAAACTTGTCCTGTACTCTGCAAGTGCCGACAGATTGAATGAAAAATATTTTAAAATCAACCTTATATGTTTCTTAACCTCCGTGAACATTTAACTTCCTCACCCCCCTCGAAAATACAAAATGCGCCAGTGATACAGCAGCAATACACCAAATGACCTGCAATGGAATAATCTGAATTGCATATCCGAACGAAAAATCCACGACCATCTTTGCCGGTCCCCAGGTTATAAGCGAAAATGGCAGATAACGCAGGATTCCCTGTGCCCACAGCGGAAGGAACTCGATGGGGATCAGCATTCCAAAAACAAACAACAGCTTCTGGTATATGAAGTAAAAGGGCGAATTTTCTTCAAAATAGAATGCAAGCAGTCCCAGGCTCATCAAAAAGAAGAAATTCATGGTTATGGACAGCATGAATGAAACTATAATGAATGGTATCGCCGCCGCATTGAATCCCGGCAATGGTCCGACGAATATCATTCCAAGTACAATTGCCATCAGTGTAAATACCGATGCACTGAATGTCATGTTGCCAAGTGTACCGGCAAACTGCTTGTAGATATAGTTCCATGGTCTCAGCAGTTCATATGCTATTGCTCCCGACTTAACCTCATGATTCATGACGCCGAAGATCCCTGCACCGCTGCAGAACAACACCAGCTCTGTCATACACACATACCAGACCATCTGCGTCAGATTATACCCTGCAATCTCATTGCCCGAATAAACCATTCTCCACAGACTGAAGAATACGAAGATGAAGACAAAGTAGAATATTATTCGCCCGGTTACATTTGCCCTGTAAACAAGTGCATTCTTTACGCTTATTCCTGCCAGCGACAGGTATTTACCCATTTGCTTTGCCTCCTTCTATTTCTTTGTATATATTGCAGCAATTATCTCTTCCATAGGCGGTTCCTCAATGGTTATGTCCGCTATGTTATCCGAATCAAGTCCTGCAATGACCCTGCCTATTGCCGCAATCCGGGTGTCAACGGAAAATTTTGCTGCGTAGGGTGTATGCTTTATCAATGTGACACCTTCTGTTTCCTCAAGAGTCGTTTCTGCATTGAATTTAAGGGAAACAACCTTTTTGTTGAGGTAGTCATATTTCATTTTCTTGACTGACATATCAACAGCAACCGTACCATGGTCTATGACTATGGCCCGTCTGCACAGGTTTTCTATATCCCCTGCATCATGGCTCGTAAGAAACACGGTAACACCTTCCTCTTTGTTCAGCCTTTTAATCAGATCCCTGATTTTATGCTTGACTACAACATCAAGTCCGATGGTAGGTTCATCAAGGAATAGTATTCTAGGCCCATGCAGCAGCGAAGCAGCAAACTCGCATCGCACTCTCTGCCCCAGGGAAAGCTTTCTGACGGGGCTGTCCAGGAACTCCTCCAATTCAAGCAATTCAGTCAGTCTGGCAAGTCTTTTTTCGTACTCTGTCTTCTCAATTTCATATACACTTGAAAGCAACCTGAAGCTGTCAAGGGGCGGAAGATGGAAGCTGAGCTGCGATTTCTGGCCAAATACTGCACCAATCTGATATGAAAGCTTCTTTCGGTCCTTAACAGGATTGAATCCGAGGACCTCAGCCTGTCCCGCAGTCGGATGAAGTATTCCCGTCAGCATCTTTATGGTAGTTGATTTACCGGCTCCATTTGGGCCGATGAAGGCTAGCATTTCACCTTCATCAACTGAAAAACTGACATTCTTAACCGCCTCAACTTCCTTGTACTCCGGTTTGACCAGGGACTTGAAAGTATTTTTCAATCCCTCTCCTCTCACCTTGACCTTATATGTCTTTGACAGACCATCAAGTTTTATAGCAGCCATTCTTCCCTCCCCCTTGAAAGTATATAAAAATACCCGGACCGGTTCCTGATATAATTATACCAAGGACTCCGAACCCGGGTTTTTATCCCACTGGTCGTGTAGCTTTCGCCTGCACCGCTCGGACCTGGCCGTCATATGACGCGGAACCCAAAGGCACACTCCTTTTATGCAATTAATGTATAAAGTATTGTTTGGGATTCTAACAGAGTCAGGGTTTGTTTGTCAATACCTATTGAAAATATGGTTACAAAATACGAAAACAAATTGAATCGCATAAAGATTATTATAAAAAGAAAGCAGAAATAATGTATAATTATTGATATGAAATACATATCTAAATGGATGATTTGCTTATCATTTATTTTGTCTTTGACATTATCATCATGCGCTGCAGATAATATGAACCGAGAAAGTACTTTCCCGACCCTCCAACCATCGGAAATCCCGCTTAATTCTTCACAACCATCAGGATTACCGATAACAGACAACCTTCAGAGTATTGATATTTTCTTTCCCAGGATAGAGTACTATCATCCATCTGATCACCACATGGATTTATGGTATAATGCAACTCGCGAAAAATACAATCTCAATATAAATCTTCACTACACAAAGCTTCCGGTGATAATCAATGATAAAGACTACAGCAGCATTGATGGGGATTTGTATAATGATTTAATTGAAATTTCAGACCTTGATGGATTTGTATACATAAATGATATTTCTTTACTCACTGATTTAATAAAATCCGGCATTGTAAAACCGGTTACAGATATATTGCCAAATATCCCTTGCATTCAGGATGTTGATAAAAATGTCATTAACTATGTGTCGGATGGAAATTCCAAAATTTGGGCCATTCCTTTGACGGACCGAATAATTTACAATGCCAGGACCTATAGCAAATCCTGGCTGGAAACACTTGGTTTCCCTGTTCCTGAAGACATTGATGATTTTTACGAGTACGCCAAGGCTGTGGCAAAAAATGACCCGGATAAAAACGGTTTGGCTGATTCATATATATCTTTATCATCCTTGAATGATATACTGTTTTCCTTTCAGGATATATTCAGAGCCTTTGGTTGCTATACAACGGATAATTATCCCATCTCATATAATCCGAGTATAAAAAAATTCGAACTGATTGCAATGAATAATGGTTTTTTGGAGTGCATCAGTTTTTTGAAACTAATGAGGGATGAACAGCTTATAAGAATCCTTGTTTCAGACAATGACTCATTTCATGATAACTCAACTGCTGCTTTGGAATATAAACCGGGATCAATGTTCGGGAAAACAAACGGATTAATGAGTTTCCAGGGCGAAGTTAGTTTCGGTCCATATCTGAAAGGAAACAATACACAGAATTTGGTTGAAGCCAGGCCTGTAGTCTCATATTTTGCAATGCTCGCTGACTCTGATGAAAAATCAAGCACTCTGTCATTCAATGCTTTTGCTGAATCTGTAATGGATATGCCGGATTCTTATTATGATTTTCGTGAAGGAGCTCCTGACTACAAGTATTTTGACAGAGGTGAGTATATTGATATCCAAACCAAGGATGATTCGGGCAATACGATTTTATCATTGGGTATACTCATAGGGTACATTAATTCTACAACAGAAATAAAACCCGCAGTCTTTGACGGCAATATCAACCAGCTCAAAATAATGGAGGAAGAAAATATTCATGCCCTGGCTGCAGAGGCAGAGCTTGACATCAATGATATACAGAAAAATTCTTACAGTATTCCTTTGTCCGCACAATCCACTGATTTGTTTGAGTTGAATATAATTGTCCAGAACATGACAATTCAGCTGTTTGCTGATATTTTCCAGAATAATATTGAGCCGGAAGATGCAATAGAGTCTTATATTAATTCCATTGATGACTTGGGAATCCTTGACTCACTGGCAGAGCTCAATAATAAGCTTAGTACACCAATTGAATAAAAATATTACCTTGCAGATAGTCAGTCTTCGTTTGTCTTGACCTAATGTCAATGGAACTTTCCGGTGCAATATTCGTTATATATATACAAAACAACCAAAGGAGCACACAAATGAAAACAAAAAGAATCTTATTGACTGCACTGATCATGACATTGTCTTTGTCATTGGTTGTTGCAGGCTGCAAACAGAGTGAAAATGAACAAACTCCTGTTCCATCGGATACTCCGGTTTCAACAAGTGAGAGTCCTTCAGCGCCATCAAATCAGGGAATCACTGTCAATAAAATAAACTTCACTGAAATTTATGCAGAATCCCTGGACAGTACCAAGGTACAGCTTGTAAATGATATGTCTCTGTCCCGTGGCTATACATACTGGACCAATGAAGATGGATTTTACACTGTATTCATAGGACTTGGTGAAAGAGCAACGGCAGGCTATGGCATAAAGGTGCTTTCAGTGGAGGACAACGAGGGCCGGACAAATATTCTGGTCGAGGAAACAAAACCCGGCAAGGATGAAATGGTAGCACAGGTCATTACCTATCCATATGTACTGATTCAGATGGCAGGTATAACAAATAATTTCAATATAGAGGATACAGAAGGCACTTCATTCGAAATGCTTTATGGCGAGAATATCAGTCGTCATATGGCAGTGTGTATCTATGAGGGACTGATCGACACAACGAGCATTGAGACTACCCTTGACGGTGCCCCGGCAGTCTTCAGGAATAATGACATGATGGTGAAGGTTGACGAACTTGATGAAAAAACACTGGTTACAATAATTTATACAGTCAACAACGAGGGACAGCTGATACTTGAAAGTATAACACCGGCTGAGGATAACTCCGAAACATTGAAAGCAACCGGAATATACCAGGGCTTGATTGACGGGAACAGCATCGAAGTTCTGGTTGATGGTGTGTATATGGCCCTTCGAAATACTGAAGTGGAAACCATGACCGAAGGACTTGATAAAGATCAACCTGTATCTAGTACATATAGCATTTCGCCGGAAGGCCAGTTTCTGCTAAAAAGCATAAAACCTGCTGAGTAGAGAAAACAAAAAAATCCCAAAAACCACCTTCCGGGGTGGTTTTTTACTGTCCGGCGAAAATTATCATCTGGAATCTGTGTTTGGTACCAACTTTCATACTGCGTGCCATAGACTGTTGAACCATTCAATCTGTAGGTGTAGAATAAGAATGTCAAAAGATTAACGAAGAGACATTTTAGCTTTTGACCGATTCACTTCATTGAAGCACGGCTTTGGGGCATCCATTTGCGAGGGGCTTTCATACGCGGCATAAAGAACATACAGTGGAAAAAGATTTTAGCAATTTGGCAAAGTACTTTTTGGCAACTGATTTTTCATTTATGGAGGTAGAAAACATGCAAGTAAAAGACATACTGGAAAAGCATGGCCGATCACCGGATAAACTTATCGGAGCCATGCTGGCTTATCAAAGAACCACACCCTGTAACTATCTTACGGAGGATGACATCAGGGAGTTCGCAAAGGAAACAGGACTTCCGGAAAGCAGGATCCACAGTGTTGCATCCTTTTATTCACTGCTTTCCACTAAACCACGGGGCCGCTATATCATACAGGTATGCCGTGATGTTCCCTGTTATGTAAA
>DAINQB010000012.1:18223-20983 GCA_036743175.1 Bacillota bacterium
TCTGCAATGCGGATGAGGGTGAACCGGGCAACTTCAAGGACCGGTACCTCATGGAGAATGATCCCCATCAGATAATTGAAGGAATGCTGATATCTGCCTATGCAACCGGCATCCGGTTTGGATATTTGTTCATAAGAGGTGAATATGCCAAATCGCAGGAAACAATGGCAGTTGCCATTGAACAAGCCAGATCCAGAGGCTTTCTGGGTGACAATATTCTTGACAAGGGATTCGACTTCGACATCGAAATATATACCGGTGCAGGTTCCTATGTATGCGGTGAAGAGTTTGCTCTCCTGGTAACCATAGAGGGCAAATCAGGCAGAGCTACCTACAAACCTCCCTTCCCGACAACCATGGGTCTTTATGACAAACCAACCCAGATAAACAATGTCGAGACCTTCTGTAACATTCCTCATATCATTGGAATGGGCGGAAAGTCTTTTGCAGGAATAGGTACGGAATCTTCCAAGGGAACCAAGCTTGTATGCCTGAGCGGAAACATCAAGAAACCCGGTTTGTATGAAGTTCCGTTCGGTGTAACAATCAGACAGATAATACAGGACCTGGGCAAAGGGGTTCCGAACAACAGAAAAATAAAAATGGTACAACTGGGCGGTGCATCAGGTCCCGTCATACCGGAAACAATGCTTGATGTTCCACTTGATTTCAATGATATGCGTAAGAAGGGACTTGCATTCGGTTCCGGGGCAGTCATCGTCATGGATGAACGCATTGATGTCCTTGATGTATTGAAACGGATTGTTGAGTTCTTCCACCATGAATCCTGTGGTAAATGCACACCATGCAGGGAAGGTCTGACCCAGCTGCTTATACTTCTCGACAGATTCATAGAAGGAAACGCATCTGTCCGAGACCTTAATCTAATGACCATTCTGATGGACACTATGTCGGATTCTTCAATATGCGGACTCGGCCAATCAGCTCCAACAGCTGTAAGGAAGGTACTTGAATACTTCCCTGAGGAGTTTGAATCCCGGATAAATGACCGGGCAGTAGTATAAGGAGGCTGTCATGGGAATGGTAAATTTAACTATCAATAATAAAAAGGTCAGCGTGCCTGAGGGAACATCAATACTGCATGCTGCCAAACAGACAGGAATAACCATACCGAATCTTTGCTATCACCCTGACCAGGAAGTAAAGGCAAACTGCCGGGTATGTGTTGTGGAGGTAGAAGGCTCGAAGACCCTCCAGGCATCCTGCGCCACCGCTGTGAAAGAAGGAATGGTTGTTCGGACAAACACGAAGAAAGTCCGTGATTCGAGGAAGGTTGTCATAGAACTCCTTCTTGCAAACCATGACATGAACTGTCCCTCTTGCAGCAAAAACAACCATTGCGGTCTTCAGGAAATAGCCGCAAACCTTGGTGTCAGGGAGAGCCGTTTCGAAAACGTGCTGAAGCTGCAGGAAATAGATGATTCAAGTCCATCAATCGTCCGGAACCAGAACAAGTGCATCAAATGCGGTCGCTGCATACAGATGTGCAACAAGGTCCAGGGGCTGGCAATACTTGATTATATTGGCAGGAGTGATGATGTGGAAGTCAAGCCTGCATTCGGCTGGTATCTGGCAGATGTCGCATGCGTGGCCTGCGGTCAGTGTTCTGTCGTATGTCCGGTTGCTGCAATTACGGAGAAAGAAGACATTGAAAAAGTATGGGAAGCCATAAACAATCCTTCAAAAACCGTTGTTGTACAGACGGCACCTGCTGTCAGGGTTTCCCTTGGCGAGGAATTCGGAATGGACCCGGGGGAAATTGTAACGGGTAAACTAGTGGCTGCCCTCAGGACCCTTGGCTTTGACAAGGTCTTTGATACCGACTTCACTGCGGATCTGACAATAATTGAAGAGGGTAATGAATTGCTTCAAAGAATTAAGGAAGGAGGAACACTTCCCATGCTCACATCCTGCAGCCCGGGATGGATCAATTTCATTGAACAGTATTATCCTGAACTTCTTCCTCATCTTTCCACATGTAAATCCCCTCAGCAGATGTTCGGTGCGCTTGCAAAGGGGTATTATGCTGAAAAAATCGGCAGGTCACCTGAAGAAATCTTCAGCGTTTCAATAATGCCCTGTACAGCAAAGAAGTTCGAAGCCGACAGGGATGAGATGAGCCTTGATGGTGAAAATCCTGATGTGGATGTTGTTCTGACCACAAGGGAACTTGCCAAGATGCTAAGGCAGGCTGGTGTTGATTTCAATCAGCTGGAGGAAGAGGAGTACGATGCCCCGTTTGGGCTTTCCACCGGAGCTGCAGTCATCTTCGGCGCCACAGGCGGCGTCATGGAGGCAGCACTTAGAACAGTTTATGAAGTAGTAACCGGGAAAACACTGGAATCCCTGGATTTCAAAGGCGTCCGCGGGTTGGAGGGCATCAAGGAAGCTGAAGTATATCTCGATGGTACAAAGGTGAAGGTTGCGGTTGCACATTCCCTCTCCAATGCAAGAAAAGTAATGGAACTTATAAAAAGTGGCAAGGCGGAATATGCATTCATAGAAATAATGTGCTGTCCCGGTGGTTGCATAGGCGGCGGAGGCCAGCCCTTCGGAGGAACCGACGAACTGCGATTGAAACGAATCGAAGCCATATACAAGGCTGATGGTGAACTTCCCCTTAGAAAGTCCCATGAAAATCCTGCAGTAAAACAACTGTACGAAGAGTTTCTTGGGGAACCCCTTGGCGAAATTTCCCACCACCTGCTCCACACCCATTACCATAGTCGCAAACACTGA
>DAINQB010000012.1:21083-51233 GCA_036743175.1 Bacillota bacterium
TTTGGCTGTTTTGGTATAATGGAAGCAGGAATCGAGGTTTTATTATATGGGTGATAAGAAAAAGACCATAGGAATATTGACGAGCGGAGGGGATTGCCCCGGTCTGAATGCGGCGATTCGCGGTGTTGCCAAACCTGCGCTTGAGATTTTCGGTATGAAGGTCATTGGATTTTCAAACGGTTACCGGGGTCTGATGGACGGTGACGGCAGGGAGCTCTTTCAGAGTGACATGTCAGGAATTCTGACTGTAGGAGGAACCATCCTTGGAACCAGCCGCGAATCTTTCAAGAAGCTTCGAAAGAGTCCTGAAAAAGTTCAGATGATGATTGACAATTACAACAAGTTCGAACTGGACTGCCTTGTAGTACTTGGAGGAAATGGAACGCATAAAACCGCAAACATGCTGAGCCAGCAGGGACTAAACGTAATTGGATTACCCAAGACCATAGACAACGACCTGTATGGAACTGATTTTACATTCGGATTCCACAGCGCCGTAGACATTGCAACGAGTGTCATAGACAGAATTCACTCCACCGCCCAGTCCCATGGCAGGGTTATGATCATCGAGCTGATGGGGCATGATGCTGGATGGCTTACATTGTATGCAGGAATAGCAGGCGGTGCTGATGTAATCCTTATCCCCGAACTCCCATACTCCATAGACAGGGTAATTGAAAAACTTCACGAAAGAGAAAATGAAGGCAAGAAATTCTCTATTGTTGCTGTAGCCGAAGGGGCGATGACAATGGACGAAGCGAAGATGAGTTCCAGGGAATACAAGGACTATATGAGCAGTCTTCCCTACCCTTCAATGGGATACAAGGTTGCTGCTGAAATTTCCGCCAAATCATCCTTTGAGATTCGTGTTACCGTACCGGGATACCAGCAACGCGGAGGCCAGCCAAGTCCCTATGACAGGGTCCTTGCCACGAAATTCGGAACCTATGCTGCAGAAATGATATCCCGAAGTGATTATGGGAAAATGGTCTCTATTTCAGAAAATAAGCTTACTGCAATTCCTCTTTCAAAGGTTGCAGGAAAACTGAAACTTGTACCGGCAGACCATCGGCTTATAAATGCCGGAAGGCTTCTCCATACAAGTTTCGGCCAGCCACGCTGATCATGCAAACAAATATACTGCGGCAACAAGAAAAGCAAAGAATGCGGTCATGCTCATTGCGATGCCATTGATTCCCAGTTCTAGTGCAAACCCATTCTTGATGAACTTGGTTTTGCTCAGGTATTTATGATAAAGGAGCCATCCGCCTCCAAGGCTTACAAAGAAAATAATCATATTCTTAAGGTACTCGGTTATACTGAAGTCTATCCGGTAATTGAATATGCTGCTGATGAAGAGTGGTCCTGCAAAGCCCATTGCAAGGCACATGATACCCATGATAGTAACAGAAGCCTTTTTCCACATATCCACATAAATACGGCTTTCCCCTTTGCCCCCTCCGAAAATATATGACAGTTTTATAAAGGATATTATTGTTCCAAGATTTATCAGTATCACTTCATACTCCAGTACCCTGCCGTGGACACCGCTTTCAATCATGAACTTTGAAACACTTCCGTTGAAAAGAGGCGCTCCTGTTATGCCAAGCATCGCAGCCATCATCATGATGCTTACATAAGGCATCTTTTTGAACACACCCCGTATCTTGTGTATGTTCCTTTCGCCGTATTTATCAGTTATTATTCCTGCGGCAAGGAATAACAGGCTTTTGAATATGGCATGATTGAAAAGATGCAGTATTCCCCCGAAATATGAGAACTGGCTTCCGGAAGCCACACCAACAAGGACGAGCCCCAGCTGACTGATTGTGTGATAAGCGAGAATGAGCTTGATATCCTTCTGTGACATGGCAAGTATGAATCCGACTATCCCTGTAGCTACACCTATTATGAGAAATATTTCATCCAGGTTGATGGCAGGCATGAACATTTCCCTGAGCTTTATGAAATGGAATATACCTGATTTTACATAAAGCGCTGACAGAATAACTGAAACTATCGAAGGTGCACTGGTTGTTGCATGTGCCTTGGGCAACCAGCTGAAAAGAGGAAGGAATGCACATTTGAGTCCTACACCGGTTATAAGAAAGGCAAACGGCAGTGCAAGGGCCTTTACATCCTGGACCTTGTACATCTTCGACGTTATCAGGTCCATGTTCAATGTTCCGAAAAGTCTGTAAATGAAACCTATTCCAAATAGGAAAAATGTCATTGCAGCAATGTTGGTGATCAGATAAATCATACCGTCATACAATGAACTGCTGTCCTTTTTATACATTATAAGCACCGATACAATTATTGTGGAAACCTCCGTCAGCACATATACATTGAACAAATCCCTCGAAAGAAAGATTGCAATTATAAGAGCCTGAAGTGTAAGGAAAAAGAAAATGAAAAGATTGTTCATGAACTTTTCCAGTATTCCAAAGAGGAAACAAACAAAATAAATGAATACCGTAAGAAGTGCAAGTGCAGCTGAAAACGTGTCGCATCTGAGGGTTATTCCTGCTATTGCTGAAAAGTTACCAAGGACAATATCATAAGGACCGTGCAACTGCACAATAACAAAATTATAAACGGAAAGGCCAAGAAGTGCGGCCTGCAGGAAAAAAGCAAACCACAGAACACCTCTGTTCTTGATCAGGTATATAAGTGCACCTGCGATGATTGGTACCAGAATAAGTGCATAAAGAATCATCAGATGCCTATATCCTTTCTATGTTTCATCGCCTTCAACCAGTTGGTCGTACCAAACTTATGGTACATGGCTATGAACATTACAAGTGCTACCGCTGTTACCGATATTCCAACCACAATCGCAGTGATGACCAGTGCCTGGGGCAGAGGGTCAGCCGCTACTGCAACTTCTTCCGTAAATATTGGCGGCATGCTTTGGGCTGTCCTGTTGACTGAAAGGAAGAACAGAATCACTCCTCCTCCCATGATACCAAGGGAAATTATGGTCTTTATGATGTTTCTTCTGGCACACAATCCGTATACGCCTATGAAGAAAATAATTATTGCCGTATTCTGGGCGTTTATGAAGCTAATCTTCCTCACCTCCCTCTATGAAGGCAAATGTATAGAATATTACGGTTAATCCACTCGCCACTTTTATACCTATCAATATGCCTATGAGCATGTTGTATATATCATTGAAATATGGGAACAGTTCCCGAAATCCAAGTAAAATGAACAGTGATGCCAGTGCAAGAATGAACACCAGTATGAGCTTGTCTATTTTTTGCATCAAATCCAGTCTTGCCATTTTCTTTGAACTTACAAGATAGCGGCACATGAAAATCGCCACCAGTATTGCTCCTCCCTGGAATCCGCCGCCGGGCTGGGATATTCCTGTAAGAATAACATACATTCCGAACAGGATTATAAGGGGATAGATGAATTGCAATACGTCCTCAAGTATCTCTGAATGCCTTTTCTCATCACTCATTTTCCTCATCCCTCCTTTCGTCGAATTCCTTTTCCCATGGGGATGCAAAATAGAAGACCACGCTTACAGCAGCGCCCAGGAGCAAAGCCTCGAACAATGTATCAAAAATCCTGTACCTCAGGTAAATTGCAGTAACTGCATTTGGCATATTTGATTCAGCCGCTGCATTTTCAATGTAGTAATTATATGAAACAGGTTCCATCTTCTCACCGAAGACCATGGACAAAATGACAACGAAGATGCATATGACCAGAACAGCAGAAAGTATTATCAATCGTCTTTTTGCATTCTTACTCATTTTCAGACCGTCCTGTGTACAGCTCAATCTCGTATCCCAGTTCCCTGAGGTCATCAAAATTACCCTCAATGTATTTTTGCATTTCCTCCGTGTGATAGTTCTGTTCCAATCCATATATTGAGAACTTATTCTTGTTTCTTCTGACTATGATATCCCATCCGTGATTTTTCATAACATCCTGCAGGCTTTCCGTTGTATACATGATATGTGCTTCCAGGTCTTTTCCTGAGCAGAACTTTTCAATTCGCTGAAGAACCGCGTTCCGCCTTCTGAATAGATTGGACTGCCTGTACTCATGCCTCATTTCATTAGTGTAATATACCGTGAAAACCTTGTATTTCTGAAGAGCTGACAAATATATTATGGTTGCAATGGTGCTTCCTATGACTGCTTCTGCCAATGCTGCGTCAGGAGCACCCAGAAGAACATAAACAAATGCACTTCCCGCAGAAAAAACCGCAAGGTAAACAACGGATTGCCTGAGTTTCGGAGTCTGGACTGACATAAACGCAAATACGATGAGTGCAATATACATGATCTTTTCAACCATTGGCATCATTGCTGTCTTCCTCCTCACTGACCCTGTAACCACCCCTGTATGCTGAGCTTGCAATTGCATGCGTCACTACAGGATTTATAAGCATCACTATTCCAACCAAAAGCAGAACCTTAAGTGAAAACCATGTGAAGCCCGACCGAACGATTGCACCGGTACAGATTGTAATGAATCCTACAGTATCAACCTTTGCCCCTATCAGAATCCTTGAATAAAAGTCCTTGAAGCGATACAACCCGAGGACACCGAGAAGAACAAATACAATACCGATTCCAATTATGATGTTACCAATTATTTCACGTATCATATCCTACCCCTGTCCCTTACAAACCTGGCTATGAACAATGTACTTACAAACCCAAGGAGTGAATATGTAAGTGCGATGTCCAGAAGAAAGTTCCTGTCAAATAGAATCGCACAAAGGACCAGTATCATTATGAGTTTCGCCGAAAGCAGGTTGAAGCCGAGAAGCCTGTCCCATATGGTCGGCCCGATCAGTATCCTGAGCGATGTTATTACTGCTGCAGCAACCATTATGTTAATGAAAATATTAATCATTCTTGGCCGCCTTTATAAGTATTCTTTCCAGAGAGCCGTTTATTATCCTGGCAGCTTCCACAGGATCGTCTGTCTCACTGTTCAGGCAAAGAACCTTGATTCTCTGACCGGTCTTGTCAATTGTTACCGTTCCCGGTGTCAGGGTGATTGAGTTTGCAAGGGTCGTGGCAGCAAGGCCTTCGGGCACCTTTGTTTCTATATCAATTATTGATGTCCTGCATCGTCCCCGTATTATATCGGGAATCGCTGAAATACCCGCCTTGTATATCCTGTAAATCAAAACCAATACAAACAAACCCAGCATTGGAATGTTGAAACGGTAGGCACTTGTCAGTTTTTCGGTAGTGAGGAATACATTGGCAAACAAAGCCGCTCCGGCCCCGAGCACCAAACCGGAGATTACTGTATACAAGGAAAGACTCTCGTAAAGTATGACCCAAACTATCATTCCGAGTATTCCGAATTCAACATAATACAATAGCTTTTTCATTCAACATAAGAATATCAAACAAAGGGGATTATGAAAAGAATTGTATTTCTATGATTTGTTATCTATTTCTCAGCATTCCGGCAATTTGCTGCATCCTGGGATATGCATAGTCAAAGAAATTTTCAAAGGCATTGCAGTAGATATTTAGATTCGTATCCGGATCACGATACCTCCTGCAGCCGTCACGGCAGATAAAGAACCACCTGCAGGACCTGCATTTTTCATTTATTTCATCTCCCCTTGCCAGAAACCCTGCAGTCATCTCACTGTTAATTACTGCTTCAAAACTGTCTTCATGAACGTTGCCTATGTATGTTTCATCAGTTACATAAAAATCGCATGGATAAATTCCACCGTCAGCTTCTATTACAAACTGACATGCGCATCTGCCCGACATGCCGCAGGATTCCGGAGGATATCCAAGAATCATTGCAACCCAGTTGTCAAATGTACGGACAACGGTAATATTTCCTGCCACTACATCCCTGTACCAGATGTCAAAGGTTTTTTTCAGAAATATTTCATAGTCGCCGGCCGACAGGGAAAACTCATGTAATCCTGGCTTTTCATCGGCTGGGTCAAGGCACGGGATATACTGAACATAGCCGATTCCCTTTTTTTTGAAGAAATCGTAGATCTGTTCAGGGTATTTTGCCGACTCAGAAGTCACAACACTCAGCGCATTATATTCAACCTTATATTCATCAAATAGTCTTTTTGCTTCCATCACCGATGCAAGGCTTGAATCTCCTGTTGTGAAAACCCTGTTCCGGTTATGCACCCTGGAAGGTCCGTCAATCGAAAGTCCTACCAAAAACTTGTTTTCAGAAAGAAATGAAGCCCATTCATCATCAATTGCTATTCCATTTGTCTGTATTGAAAAATTAACCTTAAGTTCCCCTTTGTTCATCTCCCTGGTTTTATTAACAAAGAATCTGAAGAAGTCAATTCCTGCCAGGGTAGGTTCTCCTCCCTGGAATGCAAAGGAAACACTCTCAGTGGTATAATCAAAGGCCCTTTCAATCAGTCTTATGGCAGTTTCCCTTTTCATGAACCCTTTTTCGTGGGTCGGGTCGGAAACATCGGGTGAGTGATAGAAGCAGTACAGGCAGCCAAGATTACAGTGCCCTGATGACGGTTTGATCAGCACATTGATGTTGCGTCTTAGGTTTTCATTCATAATCCCTTGCCTCATCCTTTAGAACTGCCAGTTCCTTCTTCAACTTCTCCCTTATCTCAAGATATCCGGGGTCATCATATACATTCCTAAGCTCAGCCGAATCCGTCCGGAGATCAAAAAGTTCCCATTCCTCCGGGGTGCGCTCATCTATCGAACCCGTGGTTCCAAGGGCTTCGCCATAATAATAGATAAGCTTATAATCCATGGTCCTGATCCCATAGTGTGCCGCAACATTATGATGGGCAAGATGCATCCAGTACCTGTAATACATGGACTTTCGCCAGTCACTGACCTTTTCCCCTTCAAGAATACCCATGAAGCTTCTTCCCTGCATGAAATCAGGGCTGTCTATTCCTGCGGCATCGAGCATGGTCTGGGCAAAATCCAGGTTCAGAACCATATCTTCTGAAACAGTGCCGGCTTTTATTCTGCGCGGATACCTGACAACCAAGGGCATCCTAAGTGACTCTTCATACATGAAACGTTTGTCATACCAACCGTGGTCGCCCAGATAGAACCCCTGGTCTGATGTGTAGATAACCATTGTATCCTCTGCAAGTCCCTCTTTATCAAGCCAGTCCAGGATTTCTCCGACACTGTCGTCGACTGCAGCTACACATCGCAGATATTCCTTGATATATCGCTGGTACTTCCACTCCTTGAGTTCCCTGTGGTCCTTGAAAGTTACTTTGTCACCCTCCCAGGTAATATATTCCAGTCCGGTTACATCATCCGGAACCGGCAGGGAATCCATCTTGTCATAGCCTTCGGGAATTTCAATCTTGAGGTCCAGGGAATTAAAATCCCTTTCAACCCTCATCTTTGCACGTTTTGCAGCCTCGGAACGATTATCGTAACCGTCAAAGAAGGTATCCGGAAGAGGTATGTCTGTATCTTTGTACATTTCCTGATGCTTTTTATCAGAAAGCCATGGTCTGTGGGGAGCCTTGTGATGGCACATAAGCATGAAGGGCTTGTCCCTGTCCCTGCCTTCAAGCCATTCCAGGGACTTTTCCGTAATAATATCAGTGACATAACCGGGGAACACCTTTTTGACACCCATTTCAATCATAATAGGATCAAAGTAATCCCCCTGATGAGGAAGCACATTATAGTAATCAAACCCTGTCGGATGATGTTTGTCGCCCTGACCCAGGTGCCACTTGCCAACAATTGCAGTCTGATATCCATTTCTTTGAAGAATCTTAGGGAAATTTTCAAGGGTATTGTCGAGTTTGTCCCCCAGGGTTTTTACACCATTTATATGTGTATGGGTTCCCGTAAGTATTGTTGCCCTGCTGGGGGCACAAATTGAGTTGGTGCAAAAACAGTTGTCGAACCGCATTCCCTCAGTTGCTATCCTGTCCATGTTAGGAGTTTCATTGATCCTGCTGCCGTAGCAGCTCATTGCATGACTGGCATGGTCATCAGTCATTATGAAAATTATATTGGGTCCCTTCATATTGCCTCCAGCTTGTATAAAATTTGTCTGTCCTGTTCATGTATCTGTATCAGCAGGTTTAACCATATGTATTTTACGATGTATAACCTTTTATGTCAGGAAGAGAACCTTCTGCATCCTGGAACAGAAGTCCTTCATCTTCGCTTTTATAGTCGTCGGGTTTCTTCAGTTTTTTAAAATGATTCTTTTCCACAGCATCCTTCTCCGCACTATGCTTCAATATTTCAACCAGCTTTTCCCTCATTTCCTTTGTCTTTTCCCCATAGAGAAGATTCTCTGCCCTGTTGTGACATTCATCTGGGTCGGCAGACATATCAATCAGCCATTCCTTGTTGTCCGGTGCAGAATAGAAATATTTATGGTTGTCTTCAACCAGCATGTACAGACCTTTATTGCCGGTATGGTACTGGCTTACGACGGGGCGGTTGTATTCTTCAGAAAAGAGGTTGTTTCCGTCATAGTCACCTTCAATTCCTACTCCTGCATATTCGAGCATGGTCGGTACAATATCCACAAGCGATACCGGCTCATCGCATTTTTCACCTTGTTTCACACCTGGCCATCTGACAATCAATGGTACCCTGGCTGCAGGGTCAAGAAATCCCCTTTTCCCATAGCAATTGAAATCACCGAGCATTTCACCATGGTCCGAAGTGTAGATTATCATGGTTTCATCAAGAATGTTCTCAGACCTCAGCTTGTCAATGATTCTGCCGACATTGAAGTCAATGAATGATATGCATGCATAATAGTATGACTTGATCATCCTTTCAAGTTCCCTGTCCCTGCCCTTGCTTTTATACTTGTATCTGTTCTGAATTCGGTTCCAATATGTCTGCATGGACTCATAATCACCGGGCACAAAAGGAAACTCCATATCCGGTGACCTGTAAAGCTTGTTCCATGGTACCGGAACCTCAAAAGGTGGGTGCGGTTTTATGATTCCGCACATCATGAACATTGGTTTTGTCCTGTCCCGGCCTTCGATAAGTTCAATGCTCCTGTCGGCAACCCAGGATGTATGATGATATTCAGCCGGAAGCTGGGAAGGCTGCGGAGTATAATACATTTCGCTTCTCACACCATGTACATCCTTTACATGGCCGAATCCCTTTTCCTTCAGATAATCCTTGTAGTCATCCCTCTCGGCCCCGTTGACTTCTTCACTGGTATAGCGTTTGTCAAAACCCCACATAGCCATGCTGCCGCCATCACGGAATCCGAAATGCATCTTTCCGATGCCAAAGGTCTGGTAACCTGCCTTTTTCAATGTTTCCATTATGCTTTCATTGCCGTCGGGCATCATACCGTTTTTGCTGCATCCCGTATTGTGACAGTATTTACCCGTAAGTGTGGAATACCTTGCCGGTACACACACAGGACTAGGTGTGTATGCCCTTGTGAACGATGTTCCTTCACTCACAAGGGAATCGAGTACCGGGGTCTTTATCTTTTTGTTTCCCAAAGCATGAACAGTGTCGTATCTTTGCTGATCCGTCATTATAAACAATATATTCTTCATCAGATCATCACCTTCCATTGGAGGGTATCAGTCCCTGACGGGATCGGCGTATTGAATATCCTCTGAGTACCCAAAGGCCTCCTGCCACTCCCTCCATTCAACGATATTATATCGCAATCCTCCCGACAATCGGGTGCCGGATACTTCATTTCCTGCAAAATGAATGGAATATCCCGGGAATACAATCTCAATCAGCAGGTCGATGTTCTTGGCATTTTCATCTGTTTCCTCACTTACGGTTAAGCCGAACAAAACTGCTGAAGTGGCCTCATCTTCAATTACATGACCATAGATATTGTCAAGATATTCAAGTTCCGCTCCGGGAAATTCCTTCTCAATTTCGTTGACAGCATGCGTAAGATAAACAGCTTCCATTACTCTTCCCAGGTACGCATCCCTTCCCGATTCCGGAAGATACTCAGTCATGTTGAGGTAAACCATCTTCTGCAGGTCCGCCGGAAGGACGGTTCCGGCTTCTTCAAGGAACGCCTTTTCCTCCATATACCCGACCGCCCTGCTCTCAGCATCATGAAGGACCTTATCAAGCTGAGCAACTACCTTCTCAGCTTCCGCTTCCAGCAGATAGTATTCCCCGGCCCAGTTTCCTGACTTTTCAGTAAGCCTGACAGTAGCAAGTGAAGCTGTCAGTGCGGAAAGCCCGAACAGAGCAAGAACCACCATCATCAGTATGACCAGAACAGATGAAGCACCCTTGTTTCTTTGATAGTATTTGAAAGGTTCAGTCATGATCCACCCCCATGTTCCTGTAGTAGTGGGCGGATACTATTGAAGCAAGTTCCCTGGCTCTTTCGACATCCCTGATGCTTATTGATATTCCGAATAGCATGGAAGCCTCCGGATTGCTTTCCCCGGAATTTCCGAAGGAACCCTCGGTATATAACCCTTCATCTTCAGGCCTTAGAACAGCGGTCAGGACAAACCGTGGGCTGTCCCCTGACTGAACACTCTTCCATTTACTGTCATAATACTGCGTCAATGTAAGGCTTCCATCAAAATCGGGTTCTGAAATCATGTCTGCCGGCAGTGGTTCGTCCGAGGATTTAAGCTGTTCCATTATATTTGAAACCGTTACCTGAGCCTTTTCAATATCAAGGTTGTTTTCCCGTAAATCATCTGAAGTGACAAAAAGACGAAGTATTATCCCGCACACAAGACAAAGGACCGCCACGGAAACAATGACTTCAACCAGGGTGAAGCCTTTTTCATTGTTTATCCAAAGGAATTTTCTCATTCCCTCCATGACCTGATTCCAATTACCCTTTCCATGCTTTTTCTGTCCGTGCCCTCATCATAATATACGGTTACCCTGAGTATTCCTTCATCTTCTTCAAGGCCTATGTCAATGCCGTCTATTTCCACAATCAATATGCCGTCTTCAGGATCAGGGACCCGGTCTTCCATGACATAGACTTCCCTCAGTGCATGTCCGTCATGGAAAATATATGTAACCATTCCTTCCTCTGCCCCGCTGTGCCTTATTACAAGGGCGTCCATCCCATCCAGGATGGATTCCGAGTATTCCATGGAACCTTCCATATCGTTCTGCCTTATCTTCATATTGATGTATGAAAGGGCTGTCCTGGCATCCTGTATGCTCTTCGAATTGCTAAGTATCCTGGAATATGCTACCCTGCCTGAGTTCATGAGAACAACCATGGAAGCAAGTACAACAACCATAAGAATGATTACAACAAAGGATTCAATTGTCTTGTTTGTCCTTGTCCTGTTCATTTCGCTCTTCCCGGCCTTTTGGCATAAACCTCTATGTCAGGCATATAGTTTGCTGCGAAGGCATCAAAATAGTACACATAATGTTCTTCGTCTATTATCAATCCATAATTGTCCGCAAGATACCAAAGGGACGGCGGATAACTGCCCTCGGTTGCATAACACCTTACGGCATATTCCCTTATAGTCGCTTCCATGGATTCCTCGCGGATCATCCCGCTCGTTTTCCTAAGAGAAGGTATGAAAGCAAGTATGGACACAGCAAAAACCATGATTACCAAGAAAGAAACCATCTGTATGGCTATGCCTGTATAATTTTTCCTTTTCTTTTCAAACATCCTTCATCATCCAATTGAATTCAGGATTCCGGTTACCGGCAGGATGACTGAAATCAGTATGAAACCTACCAACAGGGACAGTATGATTATCATAATTGGCTCAAGTACGGAAGTCATCCTTTCGAGCTTATCTTCGGTTTCCTTTTCCATTATTTCTGCAGCCTTTTCCAGGGTTCGGTCAAGACCTCCGGTCTCCATTGCCACTGAAAACAGTCTTATAAGCAAATCGGGGAACAGATTCAGTCTGCCTAGTGCCTTCTCAATTCGTTCACCCCGGTCCAGGCTTTCTTCTGCTTCCTTAAGTTTTTCCGAAATAATACTGTTGCTGATTATTCCCCTCAGCATTCCAATGGCAATTGTAACATTGATTCCGCTTTTGATGAGCATGGCCAGGTTCCTTGCAAAAACAGCCGCCATATCAGCCCGGTTTATTTTCCTGAACCATGGAAAATTCAGCTTCAGGTAATCAATATATTTTCTACCCCTGTCTGTATACCTCAATAAAAATATTATGGCTGCCACGGCTACGATTGCAGCAATGATCCATATGAAGTTTCCGGATACAAACAATCCGAACTCCATGAGTCCCCGGGTCATGGGATTCATTTCTCCTCCGAGGGAAGTCAATATATCATTGAACATCGGCAGAACATAGACAAGCATCAGCACAATTACAGCAAGCATAAGGGTTCCAAGAATCAAAGGATATGATACCGCAGAACGAATCTTCCTGCCTGTTTCAATTTGCTTTTCAAGTGATACTGCAGTTCTTTCAAGCATTATCGGCAGATTACCGCTTTGTTCACCTGCCTTCACCATTTCAACAAAGAGCTTTCCAAGAACTGCTTCGTGCAACTTAATGGCTTCATGGAAGGAAACACCCTTGTTAAGTGCTTCCGTTACATCATTGCATATTGCATTGATTCTATGGTTGCTGCTTCTTTCAATGATGATTGCCATGCCCTGCTGCATAGGCACATCCGAGTCTGCCACCAGGGCAAGCTGCCTTGCAAACAGGGCAAGCTCTTCTTTTGGAAGTGTTCTTTTAATGAATGACATTTTCCCTCCCTGAATCAGCCCATAGCCAGATATCTGTTGAAGAGCTGTATATCCTGGGCCTTAATACGGGCTGCTTCCTCGGTTATTATTCCATCATTGCACAACTGGGCAAGGTTTCTTTCCAGTGACCGCATTCCGTCCATCTCACCCGACTGAATGAGATTGTTGATCTGGTAATTTTTGTTTTCCCGTATGAGATTTCTTACAGCCGGAGTGGCAATCATGACTTCCGATGCCGCGACCAGACCCTTTCCGTCTTTCCTCGGGATGAGCTGCTGCGAGACAACACCTTCAAGTACGGTTGCAAGCTGGCTCCTTGCCTGATTCTGCTGATTGGTCGGGAATGAATCCAGTATTCTGTCTATGGATTTAACCGCTCCGATGGTGTGAAGCGTTGATAAGACCAGATGTCCGGTTTCAGCCGCAGAAAGGGCTATTGAGATTGTTTCAAGATCCCTCATCTCACCCACCATGATTACATCAGGGTCTTCCCTCAATGAAGACCTGAGAGCAGTTGAAAAGTCCGTGGCATCCTCTCCTATTTCCCTTTGGGTTATCATGCTTTTGTTGTGGGAATGAAGATACTCAAGAGGATCCTCTATGGTGATAACATGATAATGGTATTTGTTGTTTATGATATCTATCATGCTGGCAAGGGTGGTTGATTTTCCGCTTCCGGTCGCACCAGCTACAAGAACCAATCCCTTTGATTTTTTTGTAAGTTCAATGATTACATCGGGAAGGCCCAAGGTGGAGAATTCCGGAATATCTATGGGCAATGCCCTAATTGCAATGGCATATGTTCCCCTTTGTTTATATATATTGCATCTGAATCTGCCGAGTTTTGGAATTGAATAGGAAAAATCAATGACTTTATTGGTAAACAGTTTTATCCGTGATTCTTCATCGAGATATTCGCCTATCATCAGATTGATGTCGTCAGGCCTTAATTTTTCCGTTCCTGCAACGGGAGTAAGTCTGGAATTAACCCTGACGAGGGGTTTGCTGCCGGCACACAAATGCAAATCGGTTGCACCCAGTTCCATCGTAGTCCTCAGGAGGTTATCAATTGTATTCCTGCCTTCCATATTTCACCCCCGGATTTTAATTGAAACGGATTCGTTTCACGGAATAATTTTAACACAACGGTTTTTGGGTGTCTAACTTAATGCATATCATGTGCCTGTAGTTTTTGTCCCGCTGCTTTTTGCAATGATTATATTGCTATAACCGCAAATCCTATGTTTTCATATGGATGCTCATTTTCACCATATTCAAACAGGCATCCTATTGTTCCTTCATCAATTTGCACCAAGTCAGAATAAGCAGCATGTCCCTCATGGATGACAAGCTGTTCATCCCAGGTTTTACCATTGTCGCTGCTTTTGCTGATTGTAAGATTGTTTCTTGAAAGTGATGCTGCATTGCTAAAGAACAGTTTTTCAGATACTGCAAGCACCGAACCATGGCAGTGCGGGTCAATCAGCTTCATATCCGCATGAAAATCAGTCCATGATTCTCCATAATCATGGCTATATGCAACAAATCTGTTATTATGCTGCTGGGAACGCATATTAATGTACAGACGACCATCACTAAGCTGAGCAATGGAGCACTCATTTGTTTCAGGTGATATATCAGGGCTGATGCCAAAGGTCTGACATCCATCGTCGCTGTACATGCTAAATGAATATCCATCATAATTTTCGGATGTTGTGGCGTGCCTGAGGTTCGCATGATTGCCACCGAAGACAAATCTTCCGCTTTTTGTCTGTATGCCATGGCATGGTCCCACCGCATGCCAGCTCCATTCAGCTTTTTTTACATATTCAGTAATATCCCTTGGAGCTGACCAGCTTGCGCCATCATCGTCACTTGACAAGTGATAGCACCCGCGTGTCCCCTTCCCGGCCCTTATTTCCTCTTCATTGATATTACCGTCGTTATAGTTACAAAGAACATGTATGCGCCCTGTGGAGTTATCGACAACAGGATTACAATTACCGAATGTGTTCCTGTCATCACCGGCCAGAACAACAGTGGATGACCACGTCAATCCATCATCATGGCTCCTTTTTACCATCAGACTGATGTTACCACTGTCACTTCTGTTCTCCTTTCTGCCTTCACAGAATGCGAGAATCATCCCATTTGTCTTAATCACAGCAGGGATCCTGTATGTGTGTATTCCATCCTGCCCCATGGAAAATACGTTGGTTGTCCGAATTAGTTTCATACTGTAGTTCCCCCTGTTTCATTTAATTCAGGTAATTTAATTCAAGCACTATATGATTGGTTATAAATAATAAATTTAATCATGATCATTCCACTTTACGTCATATTCCAGAATAGGCTCCCTGTTCTTTATTCTATTTGAACTGTCACGATAATAATCAGCCTGCCAACTGTTCAAGGATGAAAAATCCCATCTCCTGTGTAAGCCTACATGCACAATCATCTCCCTTAGAATCAAATAATCAGGAATCATTTCAAGGGTTTTTGCACCTATATGGCAAACACTTCTGTACCCCTTTAGAAAATGCTGCATGAATTCATTGGCCTTGCTTATTCTTGTCTCAATGGAATCATCATTGAACACGTATATTGTATAGAACAGTTGTATCGCTATATCCTCAACATACCTGCTGTTCTGGCACTCATCAAAGTCAAACAAAGTTATCTTTCCCTTGTCCAAACAAAAATTTCCTACATTTATATCTCCATGTATTAAGCCAAATCCAATCGTTTCCGATTCAAGGTGACCAACAACCTCCAGCTGCTTCATCAATGACTCCCGCTTTCCTGTAGCAGGTACAAACCGGTTGAAATTCAGGATATAGTAATTTTCAATCCAGTTAATTCTATTATTCAAATCTGCAGGAAAATTCCTTGAAGCCTCATGGAGCAGTGCGGTTGTTTTTCCGAGCTCAGTAAACAGGTCAGTAGAAGCAAGGTATTCAGGATATCTGATCTGTCTTCCAGGTGCCTTAATAAAAGATACTGCATGAAACAGATTGCCATCCAATGAAACATCTTCAATAAAACTTCCTTCGGTTGATTTCACTGGAAGAGAAACCGATACACCTTTGGCCGAAACATGAAACAAAAAGTCGAGTTCACTGATTATCTGTTTCTTTGTTCTGGTAGATGCATTTGATATCCTGAGGATATTTGGTGTTTCTCCGTTCATATATTGGTATATCAGATTCTGGTATCCCCCTGATAATTCCTCAAGACAACAATAACTGGTTCCGAACTTCAATGCAGCTTCAGAAACTATCTTTTCGTATCCATAACTGCTTCTCATATTCTTGATAAGTGAATATCTCCTTTTCCATCTTCAATTACTTTTATCCTATATCCGTTGACATGGAATATACATTCAAAATCCCCTAACTTTTCCGTGCATTGACTGTTGCTCCTGAATCCATCCCATCCGGGTTTCAAAGGTTCAATTCCCAGAAAGTCTTCAATCAGCAAAGGTATGGGCGCACTTGCCCAGGGATGACAAAGACTTGTATTCCACTTGTAGTCCTTGTCCCAGACCTCAAAGCATGTTGTGGCTCCCTGTTTAAGCATGGTTCCCCATGAAAATCTTTCATCTGATGTAATAAGGTCAAAGGCAAGGTCATGCCTGTTGTTTTTGCACAGTGCCTTTAGAAGGAAGTAGGATATGTATACTCCGCAGTTGAGTTTTTTCTCTTCAATCATATTTATGATTTCAGGTATGCTTTCCTTTGGTGCCACTCCGAAGTAAAGGGGAAGTATATTTGAGTGAAGTGCCGTATGGTCACTTTCAATGGTGTCGGTAAACAATCTCTTCTCCTTGTCGTAGAAGGCGTTCAAATATGCATCTATGGTCCTTTGGGTATCATATTTCCTTTTCAATCCCAATATGTCATATATTTCATCCATTGATTTCAGTCCGCAGATATAGAAGATATTGGCAACATTGTGGGTTCCGGTGGTTTTCCCCCTTTCCAGAGTGTACTCGTATCCATCAGTGAAATCATATGGATTCCTCGGCCAGTCAACAAGGTGCAGATCCTCGGTGTCATCATAAAGCAATCCGTCCCTGTCATATTGCATGTAATAGGACATCATGGTTTCACAGTATGGGAGCATCTCCTTGAGAAAATCCCTGTCATTGCTGTGCTTGTAATAGAAAAGAAGATTAAGTGGGAACTGGAAGGAGTAATCAACAAGGCTATTTATATAGTGGTTGAGGGTTGTTGTCTGTATAGAAGGTGCATAGTAGGTGGATTCACCGAAACCTCTCAATGCACGCTTCATTATTGAAAGATCCCCGGTCAGGTAGAAATGACTTTGTCCCGTTACCGTCATGTCACCAAGATAAAGACCTTTTTCCCTTGTCGGACAATCCAATGGGCCCTCCTGGGTTCCAGTCCTTACACCGTTCTTGCAGATGTTCCATATGCCATTGTACCTTTCATTCTCTGAACTGAATGAAGTGCTTCCATAATCGAAGGGATAATTCCTGGCAACCATATGGACATCCTTTACATCCACACCTTCAGGAATCCTCAGTTCAATGTATCTGAATGCCATATAGTCAAAATACTCAGGATACTCCCAGCCATTCCCTGATAAAATGAAAGTCTGCCGGTAGTAACAGTTGCATCTCATGTCAAATCTGGCATGTCCATTGTCATCAAGCTCTTCCGCACAAAGGACTTCCACCATTTCACCTGCTCTTCCCCTGGCTTCAAATTTCACATTCCCTGTATATTCGCATCCGAGGTCATATAAAACAGAACCATCCCCGGTCTTTATGGAGGAAACGGGATCCACCCTGTAAAACTGCAGTCTCAATGATTCCTGTAATCTGAATGTATGGTCATTGTTTTCCTTGATCTTTGCCTTTTCCCAGCCTTTGTCATCATATAAAGGAAGATTCCAGTCATATTCCCATATTTCGGCATCAAAGTGTTCAAGATACTGGGTCCGGTAGGCAATTATATCTCCGTGTCCATAAGCTTCCGTAAGCATGCATAATGTGTCCTCACCAGTGTATGAAATAACTTCATCATTTACCAAAACTTCTGCAATGAATCCCGTTCTGAAATCCCCGCCCGGTGAAACCCTGTTCAGCTCCCCCTGGTAATAAAGGTGTGCGCCTATTAGATTGATACCACTTTTGACATAATCTGTGATATCAATTTCAAGATATCCGAATGCAAAATGATATGATGCCGCCGGTCCCATGTCAATGAAAGTTCCGTTTACATATATCCGGGCAATATCGTCGGCAGAGTATCGGAGAACGACCTTTCCCTCATGATAATCAAACGGAAGTCTGAAAAGAGTATGCCTGTTTCTGAACTCATCAGGATGTTCCGGATTATCCTGGTTGAGCCTTCCCATTTTTCTGATATCCAGGGGTTTCATATCCTTGAACATTCCATGTACAACCCATCTGCCTTTTGTAAATACCATGACACACCTCCATACCAGATGATAATACCAAACAACAAAGGAATATTCATTATTTTACATATATTTATTAACTTTACTGTATTTTGTGATATATTCTTTTCATGGTTTTATGGGATGGTTTCAAAAGAGAAATTGATGCAGAAACTGGACGAACTGTCATCAGGATTACAGATGGGAATGCCTTCTGTTATCCCATGTATTATTTTATTCCATCAATTACAAACGACCAGAGATTTATCATATATCACAGAATGGACGACAATGAAGTTCAGATATATTCGACGGAGCTCTCAACGGGAAAATCAACAAAGCTTACAGATGCTTCCTTCAATGATACTCAGTGGAAACCCTGGTGTTCCAAAACACCGCCAGGAGTGCTTGACCATAGGAGTGTTCTGAATCCTGTTACAAATGAAGTCCTTTTCTTTGACGGAAACACTCTATACCGAACCCCTGTTGATGAAAGCGCTCCCAAGGCCGTATTTACGATACCTGATGACAGGGTCAATATAAGCCAGAACTGTGTTACCCCTGACGGGAAGTGGTTTGCATATGTACACCATGACCGAGATACTTATGCAGATATTTCAAAAAGCCGTGACTGGAGCATCTATTATCCCGCTCGCACAAAATCATATGAGACAGTAGCAGAAGCATATAACCTTGAAACAGGCGAGACCCATGAAATTCTCAGGATAAACAGCCCGATCCATCATATATTCGCCCATGGGAACGAACACTTTGTCATCAATCATCCTGTAAACGAAAGCGGTATGATTTTTGCACCTTTGAAAGGCGGATGGTACGTTAATCTTCGCACCAAGGACAAACTCGGCAGAATGCCCTGTCACTGCCTTTCCACTGAACGTGGTGTGACCTATGAAGCATATCAGGGACATTTCAATGTTACTGCCGGTATAGTGAATCCATTTACATATGAACGGGTTGAATGGGAGCTGCCTGATGATTTCGGTTATACGCATACAGGCCATGATCCCAGGGGCATATTGTTCTTCTACGAAAACATGGTCTACAATGATTCAGAAACCCTTTTGCATAATATGCACTATCTGGAAAAGTTTGATGGAGATACCCCGGTGTTCCGGTTGCTGATGGGTCACAGGAAATCATATATTGAAAAGGCTCAGAAGGCTCACTTCCACCCCCGTCTGACTGCAGATCGGAATCATGTTGTATTCACCGGCGGTTGTGATGAAACTAAAACCAACCATGTGTATATACTTGATGTCCACGACCTTGATGAAACAAAAGGTCTTGTACTTCCCTGGTAGTTTACTCTATGTAATCTTAATCGTAATATATACTGCAGATCTTCTCGGCTGCTGATTCAAGCAATGCCGGATTTTGTTCGCTCAGATATTTCAGCACAGTGAATTTTGAAGACATTGTGTGCCCATGGATAATGCTTCTTTTCAACAAGTCCCTGGTGATTCCAGCTTCCTGTGGAGTGGTCTTGCATCCTGCAGTTTTCAAGACTCTCTTAATCTCCATGGAATCAATGACCTCGGTCTCAACGGGCAGCTCATCCCTTACAATATCAAAGAATTTACATATTATCATGGTACCTATTCCCACCGAATTACCATGGAGCTCGTGTTCAACACCCCTGCTTATAAAATCAACATCCCAGTAATGTACTATATGATGTTCAGCCCCTGATGCAGGTCTTGTATTTCCATACAAACCCATTGCCATTCCCGCAAGGATGAGTGCTTCCATGACACTCATTACTGCTGCTTCTTCCCTGTTTCTTAGTCCATCTGCACTTTTTACACTTTTATTGACTGCTTTTTCAACCAGGTCAACTATTTCAGGACAATAGTGTTCATTCATCAGATCTCTTCCGAATTTCCATTCCCTTATTGCATTATACTTCCCGATGACATCGCCGAATCCTGCTGTCAGCATTTCAAAAGGTGCATTCCTTAAGATTTCAGGCTGCCCGAATATTCCAACGGGACACTGTCCATGTATGCTTTCCTTTATATTGTTAAGAATAAGGGAAGAAGTAATAGAGGCATATCCGTCCATGGATGGCGCTGTTCCAAAAACAATGTATTGCTTTCCTGCTCTGTGGCTCACTATACGGGTGATGTCATTTACAACACCTGATCCAACGGCAATATACAGGTCAGCTTTTCCACTGATTCTGGCAAAAACCTCACCGATGTGAGCATCATCGGGAGCCACGTGAAGACCGTTCCTGCCTTTTATTATATGAATCTCTGTTTCAATGCCTTCATTCTTCAGCATAGCTCCAAATCTTCCGGCAGCAATTTTATAAGTATTTTCATCACAGATAACCGTAACCATAGCGGGCTTTTTTGAACCCACATATTCAACCGCATTTTCAAATGAATCCCTGGAAAGATCCATTACATCAATGTCAGCTCTGTGGACCTTTCCGCAACTGCATACATAATCTCTGTTCACCAGTTCATTTATATTCATGTCACCAAGCATCATTCTTCTCCTTGCTCTGTTCTAAACCATTATACACAAAATACAGCTAGTCAAAGCCAAACATCCTTGGGATGATTGGCGAAAAAATGCCCAACATCCTTGGGATGATTGGCTAAAAAGTGCTCAACATCCTTGGGATGATTGGTCATGGGTATAAAAAAAGCCCTGCCGGGGCAGGGCGCTTCATTGTTTTGTATCAGGTAATACCCATGGCTTCAAGGAGGCGATAAATCATCGCAGCTGCCTGTGATCTTGTGGCATTTCCATCCGGTGAAAAGCTTGTAGCTGTCATTCCATTGATTATCTCAAGGACATACGCTGCTTTTATGTAATTACGTGTTGCGATATCTATCATTGCAATGTCCAGGAAGGCATCCGTTGATTCGTCTGCTATGTCAGCTGCATTTCCGCCTGCATAGCTGAGATATGCCTTTACAACCACCTTTGCCATGTCTTTTCTTTTCATGGGATGATTGGGATTGAAATATGTACCGTCAATGATTCCCTGGTCTTCGGCTGCACAGACATAGTTGTAATACCATCCGTTCATGTCGACGTCAGCAAAGTTGGTAAGGCCGTCGCTGGAATCCAGACCCAGGGCCTCACAAACCATTTTTACGAACTGAGCATTGGTGACCAGTCCTTCCGGAGCAAATGTGCCGTCTCCCATGCCATTGATTATCCCAAGGGTGGTGAGAGGATATATATACCTTGCTCCCCAGTAGCTCTCATTGAGGTCTGTGAATTCCATGCCTTCAAGAACAAACTGGTATGTTCCGGTCTCGGAAGCTTCACACTGCATCATACCATCTGCACTCATTGCGGGAAGAACATTTTGTCCCGTTTCATAATAGTCATGAACCAGTTTAACTGCATCATATGAATACAGGTTACTGGGTTCCGGTCTGGAAAGAAGGAACCAGCTCATGTTTGTATCTACATGGATTCCTGGAACAGGTGAGAAATATTTTACTGAAAGATCTTCGATTTCGCTGTCGTCCTCCATGAGAAGATAAATGTCCCTGTCGGCATTCACACCGAATACAATTGATTCAGCAGGAATTGATACCATACAATCACCAAACAACAGGTCCAGTCCGGATCCTGCATCTGCAAGCATCTGCATTGCAGAATATTCAATCACCAGATAGAAACGCTCCAGTTCACGATTTGAAAAATCCAATGTTTTCTTGCTGCTGGCAAGGTACTTCTGTGCTATTTCATCATCAACATTTATATCAAATCCATTGTATCTGTTGTAAATGGCAGCATCGGTCGCCGCATCAAGGTCCATGTCATTCTGGCTGGAACTTCTGGTTATTACAAGGGGAACTATGTATGTCATTCCAAGGCCATTCCATGTTACATGGAGGTCATATGTGCCTGAAGTAAGCGGAATATCACTCTCGACCAAAAGCTCTTTTGAACCGGAAAGGGTCAGGTCCTCAAACTCGATATATCTTCCCTTGCCTCTTGCGACAACGGATATGTCATCTGTATCCTCCGGGAATTCCAGGTTCATTGTATTGATGGTAAACGAAAGGGGTTCTGTCCTTGATATGGATTCGGGTTCCAGGTAGATTTCATTGTCGGTTATATACAGGGTCTTCCTGTAATAATTGTTCTGGTAAATGAACCGTACTTCCACCTGTGATTTACCGGCATAGTTTACGGAATCCGGATATACCCTGAATACCCGGTCAATTATTTTAGTGCTATCAACCTGAACCCTGTCAAATTCAAAGGTGCCCTGGATGTCTTCCGGTGGGTCATAGAACTTGACGGTTATACCATGATCATTTATTTCATCTGATGTAATTGGGTTGATTTCAAAATCGAAATGCCCCTCCCTTACCTCAATGCAATTGTTTAAATACATGTTTCTGACAAATCCCGATTCATATACCATACCGACCTGAAGACTGTAGTTCTTTGCTTCCGCTCCGAACATTTTCAGCGAGAATTCTACAGTATTGTCGTCAATTACTTCAATGTCATAGACATATTCAAGCGTTGAATATACGATGTCAACCGAAACCCCTGTTTTCGTAAATTCGGCATTTTCAAAGTTGACCCTTACCCTCTGACCATATTCGGATACCAAGCTGTCAATCTGGGGGGCATCAACGGATATAATAGCCGGGTCTTCTGTCTCTGCCATTGCACCTGGCAACATCGCAAAAATCAGGGCCACTGTCAACAATATGCCAACAAATTTCTTCATGATAATTCCACCCTTTCGGCTTTGTGATTCAATTTTACCACCAATTTACAATATTTTCTATGTGGGTCAGAGGGATGGCATTTCTAGCACAAGAAAGATTTAAGCCTGTCTGTGATCATTGAAAGTACAACCTGGTTGTAACCGCCTTCCGGAATGATTACATCCGCATATCTGCGGCTGTGCTCAACAAACTGGTCATGCATGGGTTTTACCGTGCTTGTATATTGGTCAAGTACGGAATCAAGGCTTCTTCCTCTTTCATGGACATCCCGCCTGATTCTTCTGGCAAGCCTGATGTCCGGATCTGTGTCAACATAAACCTTGATGTCCATGATGTTCCTTAGTTCCGGGTTTTCAAAAAGCAGAACACCTTCAACAATGATTACCTGTGCAGGTTTGACAGTGATGGTTTCTTCAAGCCTTGTATGAGTTACAAACGAATAAACCGGCCTCTCAATGTTTTCATTGTTCTTAAGCTTTTTGATGTGCTCGATAAGCAATTCTGTTTCAAGGGAATCGGGATGGTCATAATTCAGCTTGCATCTTTCTTCATATGGCATATGTTCATTTTTAAGGTAATAGAAATCATGACACAACAGAACTGCATTGTCTCCAAGTGCATTCTTTATGCCCTTTGCAAGTGTTGTTTTACCTGACCCGGTACCCCCGGCTATTCCCAGTACAATCCTCTTCTCCATGGATGTATTCTATCACAATGGTAGAACGACGTAACATTAAATTAACATGTGGTGCCCTTTACATCCAAATTTCATTAATTTATGATACATGTATAGGAAAGGAAACTTGAAAATGGCATATAAGATTGCAGCTGCCATTGACATCGGCAGCAGTGCGGTGAGAATGGAAATAACCGAAAAGAACAAGGATGGAATCAATCAGCTTGAGTTCCTTCAGACTCCTCTGTATCTCGGTCATGACACATTCACTGAAAAAAGAATTTCCTTCGCAAAGATAGAAAAACTATGTTCAGTTCTTAACTCATATAAAGATATAGCTGCAGGATATGGCATTGATTCAATCCGGACAGTTGCAACCACTGCCTTCAGGGAAGCTGAAAACATAGAATATATACTTGATCTCGTCAAGCTTAGAACCGGTATCACCGTGCGGGTCCTTGATGACCCCGAAGAAAAGACCATCATATACAGGGAAATCCTAAGAAGGGAGGACCGTGTCCAGAAAAATGCCGTGATATCATTCGTCGGAACCGGGAGCCTGGGCATAGCTGTCCTTGAAGACGGACTTATTAAATTCACACAGAATATCAGAATAGGTTCACTTAAGCTAAGTGAAATACTTGAACCTGTCGAAGGATATACAAAGAAATTCCATATGATCATAGAACAATATATAAATACATATATAGATGTTCTGAAGAACCTGATAAAAATCCCGGATCACTCTGCCTTCATAGCGTCCGGGAAGGAAATTGATCTGATTGCCGGTCTGATGGGACTAAGTGTAACTGACAACTTCTTTGAAATTTCAAGGGACGATTACCTTTCATTCTATGACTCCATAAAGAATCTTACACCAAATCAAATAAGCGATACATATAACCTAACCATGGACAGAGCTGAAATACTTCTGCCATCTGCAGCTGTGTTCAAGATATTAATGGATTTCTCTACAGCTGACAATCTTACAGGCTGCAATATCAACATGTGCAATGCCCTGATTTATGAGGACCTTTACCCGAACAAGTTCGACAAGATCAATACATGGTTTGACAAAAGCATACTGAACTCTGCAACATACACTGCCGAACGATTCAGATATGACAAAAGACACACAGATGCTGTTCTTGATTATTCCACAGATATATTCGATGCAATTCGTGAAGTCCATGGTCTGGATCCCCGTGCCAGGCTGCTGCTTCAGGTTGCCTGCATCCTCCATGACTGCGGCAAGTATATCAATCTTAAGGAGCACTACAACCATTCATATGATCTTATCAAGCGGCTCGACCTTCCGGGACTCAACACCAGGGAAAGGGTCATAATAGCCAACATAGCCAGATATCACAGTGAAATGATACCTCTGCCTGAACATGACAATATAGCAGAACTGGGTCCGTATGAAAGGGTGCTTGTGGGAAAACTGTCTGCAATAATAAGACTGGGCGATGCCATGGACAAGAGCCATATGCAGAAACTAAGGAAAACAAGCATTGAATTCAAGGACAACATCCTTACCATAAGTGCCTCGGTAACCCGTGAGGCAACCCTCGAGGACTGGGCTTTTTCTCAAAAGGCAGACTTTTTTACAGAGGTATTCGGTATCCAGACAAAGCTCCTCATTGAAAGGAGCATGTGATGAATCTTGCAAAACCATCATATTTCACAAACCGTGAACTGAGCTGGCTTGAATTCAACTCAAGGGTGCTTGAGGAAGCAATGGATGAAAGCGTCCCTTTGCTTGAAAGACTGGGCTTTATATCAATTGTTTCATCCAATCTGGACGAATTTTTCATGGTAAGGATAGCAGGTCTCAAGGAGCAGGTTGATGCTGGCCTTGAGACAGTGGATGCGGCAGGTCTCAGTCCTGCAAAACAACTTACTCTGGCATCTGAGAGAATCCACGAAATGGTTTCCATGCAATATAAGTGTTATACCGACCTCCTGACTGATCTTATAACAGCCGGAATCAAGATAATTGATTACGGTAATCTTGATGAAATTCAGACTGAATATATCAGTGATTACTTTGATGACATAATCATGCCTGTCCTTACCCCCATGGCCATAGATGCGGGCCGTCCTTTTCCGTTCATCGCCGGAAACTCCGTAAACATAGTTTTCATTCTTGAAAGGGATGGCGCAAGGAATTATGCCATAGTAAGGGTACCGGGTGTCATTCCAAGAATAATCAAGATTCCGGACGGGCTGCAGGGCGAAACATATATCTTCATTGAGTCCATAATAATTCAAAGGGCTGCGGAACTTTTCAAAGGCTACGATATCTTAGGTTCAACTTGTTTCAGGGTAACCAGGGACGCAGACCTGTCAATCGATGAAGATGATGTGTCAGATTTGTTGTTTGAAATAGAACAACAGGTCAGACAAAGACAGTGGGGTTCTCCCGTAAGGCTGGAATTGTCAAGGAACTGCGACAGGGAAACCCGGACATTCCTGAGGTCTTCACTTGGTATTTCTGAAAGTGATACATACTACATTGACGGTCCCATTGACCTTTCAGTCATGATGTCCTTTAAAAATAGAATCAATGGATATGACGTATTGAAATATCCTGAACAGCCTCCACTGAGTGTACCTGCACTTGCAAAAGGCAGCATGTTCAAGGCCATTTCCGGAAAAGACCACATGGTTCATCTTCCTTATCAATCCTTTGATTGTGTCCAGGATTTCCTGAATGAAGCTGCCGATGATCCCGATGTGCTCGCAATCAAACAGGTACTGTACCGTGTCAGCGGTGATTCCCCCATTGTCGAAACCCTTATCAGAGCCGCAAGAAACCAGAAGCAGGTCACTGTTCTGGTTGAACTGAAGGCAAGGTTTGACGAAGAGAACAACATAACCTGGGCAAAGAAGCTTGAGCGCGCCGGATGTCATGTAATATATGGTATCAGGGGACTCAAGGTGCATTCAAAGGTACTCCTTGTTATAAGGCGGGAGCCCGATGGAATCAAGAGATATGTACATCTGGCAACAGGGAACTACAATGACAAGACCGCAAGAATCTACACTGACCTGGGCTTCTTTACATGCCGCGAAAGCATTGCCTCTGATGCATCCTCTCTTTTCAACAATCTTACCGGTTACACTTTACTGCCTGAAATGAAAAAGCTTGCAGCGTCTCCCGATGGAATCCGTACATTCATATATAAGTCAATTGACAATGAGATGAGGAATGCTTCAGAAGGACTTCCTGCAGCAATAACCATAAAGGCCAACAGCCTATCCGATACTGATATGATTAAAAAACTTTATGAAGCATCCTCTGCCGGAGTGGATATAAAGCTGATCATAAGAGGAATATGCTGTCTGAGACCCGGGATCAGGAAAGTCAGCGCCAATATAAGAGTGAAGAGCATTGTAGGCAGATACCTGGAGCACAGCAGAATTTACTGTTTTGAAAACAACGGGAATCCTTCATTTTACATCGGCAGCTCTGACATGATGGAACGTAATCTCGACCGAAGGGTGGAGACCATATTCCCGATAGAGGACCCGGGCCTCAGGCAGAGACTCACGGAAATCCTTGAAATCCATTGGAATGAAACAGATAAAAGCAGATGGCTCAAATCCGATGGCAAGTACTCGAAACCTGAAAAATCCGGAAAGGAATCCCAGGTTCTGCTTTATGAGTATTACAAGAACCTGATCAAATCAGATCATTCATAATAGAATGAGTTCAAGCAAGACAGGCATCGGTCAATTTCTGAATTAATAGACAAAGTATCTGAGGACGAATCCTCAAACCAAAGATTCTTCACCTTCAGTCTTCCGACCTGCTTATCCTTGACTATCTCAATTCTACCTATGAATTTGTTCCCATTGAGGACAGGAAGAACATAATATCCATATTTCCTCTTTGCCTCAGGCGTATAAATCTCCCATTTGTAGTCAAAACCGAATATCTCCTTGATAAGCCGGCGGTCCCACATCATATTGTCAAGAGGAGCAATGAATTCCATTCTTGTTGATTCCAGGGAACCATCCATGACTTCCCCAAAAGCATTTTCGTAACCTGACCAAAAGAAAAGAGGAATATCAATTCCGGTCACCCTTGCTTCCAGTATGTCTCCTTCAGTTACCAGTTTTTCAAATGCATGGTTCCTTTCCGAAGCTTTCAGTCCATGGATTCCAAGAAATGCATCACTGGGACGGTTCCACAACAATCCCACGGATTTGATTCTTCTCAATATGTGATGACTTACAGATGATTTTCTATCCTTGAATGGATTTCCTGAATCCAGTATTTTCTGGTCCAGATGTCTTTCAGGAATATCATAATACTTCCTGGTACCCCTTCGCTCATACACTATCAGCATGCCTCTGTAATACAGTGTATCCAGAACCACCCTTGACATGGTGGCAGGCGCCCAGAACCAATCGACCTTTTTATCGAACTTGATATCAGCCGAACAGACAGGTCCGTTTTTGTTTATGAAATCCAGGACTTCCCCGGAAAGTCTGTCAATTTCCTCTTTATGAGGACCTGATCCGTTGAAATGATTCCTGAAATAATCAAGGAACGGCCAGTCCTCAACAGGAGCTATTGACATATTCTTGTCGAAGATATCAATGAGTCTTCTGTCCTCATACAAAACCTGATTCAACGCTTCCCTGCTGAAACCCTTTATTCTTGAATGATAAACCAGCTCATGATTTTTACCGCATATATCAATCGGGTCATACTGGACACACCCGGCATTTCGAGTAAATTCAACCAGACCTTCTTTGCCCCGGTAAATCTTGTCTCCATGGAGACCCTGTACCCTGAGCATGAAGACCGCTGCCTGTTCCCTGGTCATAGCAGGTTTATTTTCCATTGGCCCGCAGTGCCTTTCCGTAATCATCAATGATTATCATATCAGGAGGATGAAGGTCAGAAGGTAAATCATCAAGCCCCAAAAACGCAATTGAACTGCTTTCAATTCCGTCAGCTGCCGCAGTTCCCTTATATTCGTTAGTCATATATATACATACGGCGTTGTATACCTCATCTCCGTTTGGATATATAAAATGCATTTTCTTTCCTGAATAGACCTTGAACAGAACAAGGTTTGAAACTGTTAATCCTGCTTCTTCCAGAATTTCACGGGCAGCGGCTTCCTCAAATGTCTCTCCCAGTTCAAGGCTTCCACCCGGAAGACCCCATTTACCATTGTCTGTTCTTTTTATAAGCAGGATTCTGCCTTTTTCATCGGATACAATCACTCCCGCCCCTACCAGAAACATAGGCTTGCTGCCGATCATTTTTCTGATATATGACACATAATTATCCATAGAACCTCTCCGATGATTCCCTCAGTTCCTGCAGGACAGCCTTGCCTTCTTCTTCTGATGGCACATTTATACCATATATGACATTTCTTTTGTCAGGCCACTTTCCATTTCTTATCTCCATCATTGTACTGCTGTCAATGTTTGTCCAGCAATAAACTGGTACATTCTCAGGTGACAGTCTGCAGATATCATAAATGGAATGAAGTGAGTCATCATAATCAAAACCTGTGACAGCAGGAATATTGATGAAGCTCCCGATGACTTCAGGATAGGTTCCACAATAATGGATCCTTCCTTTACCTATGGATTCCAGGAATCTGATGTCCCTTTCAAGTATGAAATCCTTGTACATGGAAGGGCTTATAAGATGAACTGTACAGTTGCTTATCCTGCCGTTTCCTTCCCAAAGGCAACCCCAGTCAAAGAACCAACCGTCCCGGTTTGTTGTAAGCTGCGAAAGATCCTTTATGAGGTCAATCAGATAATCTGTGATGAAATCAAGGAAAACACAAAGGTCATCAGGATTATCATAGAAATCAAAGATTATATCATTACCCCGAATCAAGTGAGCGTTGTTGAATGTTCCCTGGGTATCCGGCAGCTGAAGCTCAACTCCTTCAGGCAGATTTTCAAGAAAATATTCAGAAAAATCACGCAGCTTTCCGAGCCAGCCTGCATTTTTATCCGGCTTCTTCAAGCCATGAACCATTTTAATATCAGATAAAATATGGTTCTTTGCGCAGGGCAGATTATTGGGAGGAATGTACATTTCACAACCGAATGCAGCAGCAACCTGTGCCGTACCGAAGCTTACCCTTGCTGCAGGTACCCGGTCATCCCCGATATCAGAATGAGTTTTTATCACTCTAAGATCGTCTTCAAGCATTATTGAAGGACTCTCAAGCTTTTCTTCCCATGTATGTTGTTGCACAGGAGTATTTATAACAAACATAGGTCTTGATCTTTCGGGTTCCAATCGCATCCCACGGTATCTTTTATATATCTGCCGGTAACGCTCCAGTTCTTTATCTGTGAATCGGGTTATATTTGAATATTCCATAGTGTCTCTCCCTGTTGCTGATTATATATTTTTATTGTGCGATTAGCAAAGAATTATGATGGCATGTATGAGAATTATAACAGTTTTGTAACAAACTGATGTAATCAGGGAAATATTCGAAAACTTATTGTACAATAGTCACGCATTATTAATTTTTACAAGGAGAGAACGAATGAAAACAAGAAAACTTCTGGCAGTTGTTCTGGCAGTGGCTATGCTGGCATCATTCATCTCAGTTCCCGTTTTTG
>DAINQB010000013.1:0-27167 GCA_036743175.1 Bacillota bacterium
GATGCCGGCTGCCTTTATGTTCTCTATTCCTGTAAAACGGCCTATTCCATGGACATCATGTACTACGAAATCGCCCCTTTTAAGATCTGAGAAGAATTCCGCTCCCACGGCTTTTCCGGCTTTTTTCTCCTTTTTCCTGCTTTTTCTGAAGATTTTTCCGCTTCCGATTACACTTAGTGCAGCCTCAAGTATTTCAAACCCTTCGGCGGGACCGTCCTGCAGGATTGTGACGGTTCCCGGAATCAGGTCATCATTGTACCCGCCTGTCACGGACGGTATGATACCGTTTTCCTGAAGGTATTCCGAAATAATCCCGCTGCTTCTTCCCGAAGGTGATACTATGGCAATCCTCCTGCCGATTCCCCGCCACTTTCTTATGTCCTGGAGCAGCAGGTCCATTCTGCCTCCGTAGGAAGGATTTTCCCTTGTAAGGATGCTGAAACTTCTGTATATACCGGTCTCTTCATCTGCTCCTGTTATATCAGGAAGAACAATGGATATTTTTCTACCGGCAAAGATTTCGTGATAACCGAGGACCATGTTAGCTGATTCAGGAAGGGCTGACTTTGTTTCGAGAAGCTTCTCATAGGTCTTTCCATATTCAGCCTGTGAGGCTTCCATCTTTCTCATTGCCCTTTTATCATTGTCCATTATTATGATTGTATCTTCGTCTATATATGAAAGTGCCAGGGCAGTATCGTCTTCGAATCCAAAGTATTTGTCCATTGGGAAATGCATCAATCCGTTTGAGATTCTTTCATAATCCCTTTGTACCAATGCCGGCAGTGACTTGTTTGAAGAAAGGGTGCGGATTATTCCGTCTGTACCTCCGCACTGCTCATTGCAGGGCAGAATGGTGAAGGATTCCTCTTCTGTGTCAGAAAGCTGTGTTTCGGGGTCGAATTCCTTGATTCTTTCAACTTCATCACCGAAGAAATCAATTCTTCTGGGGTTTTCGTTTCCGGGTGAGAAGACGTCAATGATGTCCCCTCTCACGGAAAACATGCCTTCACCCTCCACCCGGTCACTTTTTTCATATCCCATCAGTGTGAGTTTTTCAATCAGCTCCGACCTGTCATAACTTCTGCCTTTTTCCAGGGTTTGTATATTGGAAAGGAAGCTGTCTTTATTTCTTAATCTGACTGATAATGCCTCTATCGGAGCAACGGCTATTGTGAAATCATTTGAAGCAAACCTATATAGCGCACTGACCCTTTCACTTTCGTAACCATGGCTCTTGGCTTCAATGTTGAACGGCATGATTTCCCTTGCGGGAAAATGCACAAGGTCCTTGTCCCTGTATATCTTAAGTGCATTGAAAAGTTTTCCGGCCCTCATACGGCTGTGTGTTACAAGCAGGCAGCGTTTTCCTGTCTCCTTTGCAAGGGCATGGATGAAAAGTGCGCAGGCAGAATCAACCATTCCGTTGACCCCTATGGGGCCCCGGTCCATGGACATGGTTTCGATTATTCCCCTGAACTGGGGAAGTTCCGTCAGTGGTCTGGTTATAACTTCCATGTCACCCGTTGTATTTATTCATTGCAGCATCTATTCCGTTTTCAATGATTTCCATAACGGACAGGGCTGCTTTTTCTATTCCCTCGAAGGCTGCATCCTGTTCCGGTTTCCTTAATCTCCCAAGGACATAGCTTATTGCATCTCCCTCATGCCCGGAGCTTATCCCAACCCGGATCCTTATGAAGTTTTCATCCTGAAGATGGTAAAGCATGGATTTCATTCCGTTATGTGAACCCGCTCCGCCTTTTTTCCTGATTCTGATTTTACCAAGGTCCACATCCATGTCATCATATATGACGATGATGTTTTCAATGCCAAGACCATAATATCCGAGCAGCTCACTCGTTGCCTCACCGCTTTTATTCATATATGTCTGGGGTTTTGCAAGGATCACCTTATGGCCTTTGTATGTTGTTTCACCGACCAGGGAAAAGCATCTTGATTTCCTGACCTGGGCAGACAGCTTCTGGGACAAATAATCTATTGCCATGAATCCCATGTTATGCCGTGTTTTCCTGTACTTCAGACCGGGATTGCCCAGACCGATTACTATATATGGTTTCAATGTCATGCAAATACCTTCCCGGCAATTATATCATAGTATTCAGCCGGGTTTTTCAATGGGATCAGGCATTGGTAAGCTTCAGATATTCCTCAAGCTCCTTAAGCCTGTGTGTTACATTGAACATTTCGCTGAGGGATATATTATAGTTCAGCCGGTCTATTACATCTGAAATCATATCTGACATATCAACTTCAACGAACCATGGTCTTTCCCTTATGTTGTCAGGTATATATGAAAGGTTCGAAGAATATATTCTCTTGATGATTCCTTCCTCATAGGCCTTGTCGAACTTCTCAACTCCCTCTGTGAAGAATGCAAAGGTAACGGCAACATATACATCCCCGGCCTTCCTCTGCTTGGCCTGGTATGCAATGTCCATGATGGAATCCCCTGAAGAAAGCATGTCATCAACTATCAGAAGATTGCAGTTTTCCAACGGGCCTCCCATGTATGCATGTTCTATAATGGGGTTCTTTCCGTTGACAACCCTTGTGTAGTCCCGCCTTTTATAGAAGACACCTACATCGCTGCCTATGGCCTGGGCATAATACAGTGCCCTGTTCATTGCTCCTGTGTCAGGGCTTATGATCTTAAGGTTGCTGACGTCACCGTCAACCTTGTTTTCACTCATTATTATTGAAGAAAGCATATAGAAGGTAGGATATAGGTTTTCAAAGCCTATAAGGGGAATGGCATTCTCAACCCTTGGTTCATGGGCATCGACGGTAATGATGTTATTGACTCCGAGGGCCTTCAGTTCCTGCAGGGCAACGGCACAGTCAAGGGATTCCCTTGTCTTTCTGGCATCCTGACGGCTTGCATAAAGAAGCGGCATTATTACATTGATCCTGGCAGCATTTCCACCAATGGCGGATACAACCCTTTTTATGCTCTGGAAGTGCTCATCAGGACCCATCCTGTTTTCATATCCGAACATATTGTAGGTGCAGCTGTGGTTTCCTACATCAGCAAGTATATATATATCCTTCCCTCTGACGGTTTCCTTCAGAACGACCTTGCCTTCTCCGTTGGAAAAGCGGACATCGCTTATGTTGATTACATAAGTCTTCTTTTCTCCGCGCCTTTTGAATACAAGATCTTCATCCACAAGTCTTCCGAATCCATTGCTTCCGCGCAACAATATAAGACCCAGATCTCCTACACTTGAATTATTCACTCTCATTGAATGCTCCCCCTGCTTATAAATTATATCAAATAATTCCCCGGACCGTGATGTCTATCTATATATTTTTCAAGGTTTTTCAGACCTTTTACGACCTTTTTCAATGACCCATTTTTCCTTTATGACCTGTCTCTGCCTTGCAATTGCCAGATCACCCTCTCCCACGTCATCGGTTATTGTAGAACCTGCTGCAACATAGGCATCCTTTTCAATGGTTACAGGTGCAATCAATGTGGAATTGCAGCCTATGAATGCGTTGTCCTTTACAACTGTCCTGCTCTTGGTCCTGCCGTCATAATTGGCTGTAATCACTCCGCAGGACATGTTGCAGTTTCTACCGATGTCTGAATCACCGACATAAACAAGATGTGAAAGATTTGTCTTATCATGTATCACCGAATTCTTGACTTCTGCATATGCTCCCACCTTGACACTGTTCCCTATGTTATTACCCGGCCTTATATGGGCAAAGGGTCCCACAGAACAATTGTTGCCGAGGATACTGTCCTTCGTAACGGACTTTATAACCTCACAATGGTCCCCTATCGTACAGTTTTCTATCATTGTATCCGGTCCTATGACACAGTCAGCCCCTATTGTCGTATTGCCTCTGATATGGCTGTTTGGCTGGATAACCGTCCCCGGTTCTATGTGTACCGTAGCATCTATGTATGTGTCATGTATGTTCAGGATGTCCACACCTTTGTTTATAAGCTCCGTGTTGATCTCCCTCTTGACTGATAGCCTGGCATTGTGGAACTGATGTCCAGTGTGTATTTCGTGGTGCATGTCCCTTGATACCGCTGCTCCTTTTTGCAGGATGAATACATCCAGGTAAAACATGTCGTCATGGAATACCGTATGTGAACTTTCATCGATTTCATAACCTATATCCCTTAGTTTCCTTTCAAGATGCTCAAGAGGAGTGAGTCCGAAGACCTTCGTTCCGGCATATTTTGAAAAGTAGTCCATTCTTTCAATTCTGCATTTCATTTTGTGCCTCTTTCAAATATATTCCTACCAAGGATATCATCCCTGGTGCTTTGTTCAGTTCCTTTGAAATGTATGTATGCACCGGAAAAATCAAACATTGGAAAGAATGATCCAAAGACCGCATTTCCAAGTATTCCATTCCCGGCAAGTTCTTCGATGGCAAACATGCTGTGTTTAAGCTCAGACATGTCATAGTAAAGGTTGCTTCTGTTTCTGAAGAGTTCTGCAAGCTGAACTATTTCAAATATCCTGAGGTTGCAAAGGACAATCACGGTATTACCTGCCCCCTCGATTAATCCGGGAAGCTTGTTTATGTCAGGCATTCTCTGGGTCAGCAGGTAATCAAGCCTTGGATCACCAAATGAGGTCTGTATGAAAACAGCCTTGTCCCTGTCATGTGCCATGTCAACCGCTTCAATGAATTCAGGACAATCATAATCATATCCGTGAATGCTTGGATAAAACCTCACCGACCTATATTCCATTGTCCCGTCAGCAATTTTATAATCCCGCTCGATATTGGGAAGCAAAGGGTTCAGTGACGGAACAATCTCATAGCCCGTACCCTTCACGACGTCATAAAGTTCCAGGTCTCCTTCCGTGGGGTCGTTGTACAGTATAGCATCGAGGCTGCTTACATACCCTTTTGTTATTCCATACCTTTCATGAATCAGTCTGAGGCTGTTGAAATCCACCTTCCGTGATTTTGAGAAAGGCCATCTGCCTGTATAACAATTATAGTCAAATCCCATCAATTCCAAGTACCTTCATTGCATTCTTATAATATACCATCTTCTTGTCATCTTCCGACAATGATGAATCTTCAATCTGTGCAATACACTGCCTGCCACCGTACGGCATGTCAGTTCCGAACAAAAGCCTGCTGACACCAACCTGTGACACAGCATAATCAATTTCTCCCCTGCCGATTGGCGTTCCTGAAATGTCAGGAAATACATTGGGAAGGTCATGTATGCATCTCAGGCCATGATAGGGGTTTCCTCCCATATGCGCCATGATTATCCTTAGCTCGGGATATCTTAGTGCAAGGGTTCTGACATTGACGGATGTTGTTTCATTTTCCAGCTGTCCTGTCGCCTTGTGGAATGAATGAACAAGAACCGGCACATTCATTCTGATGCAGTTTTCTGCAATCTCATTAACTGAGGGATCGTCACAAAGTACCGAAACCCAAATTTTAACACCTTTCATTCCTTCCCCAATGTACCTTTTCATGACTTCGGTTTTGTCCCGGTGCCTGGGATTCAGATATACGAAACCACCAATTAGTTCGGGTTCTTCCTTCATGAATCCAAGGGTGAGATTGTTGAGGAATTCAATTTCTTCCTCATCCGGATTGTATGACTGTATCGATGATATGAAAACCCTGTTGAAACCAAAGAGTTCGGCAGACCTGATTATTTGTCTTTTGTTTTCTATATATGCCCCGCCCCAGAGGTGGGCGTGGATGTCAATTATCATGTGTCCTCCACAGGTTTATTATATATTCCTTGATATGATTTCACAATAAAAACAACTGCTATTACAGGAAAATATCTTATATAGTCCATCTGCGGTCAAACATAAAAAAACCGCAAGAACCCTCTTACGGCAAATAATGCAATATTGATATCATGACTAACATATTTGATTTTCCGTGGAAACTAACCCTCTTTATTCCACAGGTTCTTCCTCATCCTCGACTTCCCTGTATTTCTCGAGAATAAGTTCTTCAAGCATTTTTCTGGTCTCTGAGTTAATTGGGTGCGCAATGTCCTTGAATTGTCCATCCGGAGTTTTTCTACTAGGCATTGCGATAAATAGCCCATTCTGACTTTCAATTACTTTGATGTCATGAACTGCGAAGCACTCGTTGATCGTCAGGGAAACCACCGCTTTCATTTTGCCGCCGGTCGCAATCTTCCTGATGCGTACGTCCGTAACCTGCATCATATGCCCACCTCCCTATTTAGTCCAAAATGCTTATACAGGCAACTTTTATATATCTAACCTGTCATACTAATTATACCCACATTCATCCAAATATACAAATCTAACAATATATCGCCTGAAAACTCCCCATGGACAGCCAACCATCCCAAGGATGTTCGGCTCTTTTTAGCTAATCATCCCAAGGACGTTCGGCTATTTTTAGCCAATCATCCCAAGGACGTTCGGCTTTTTACCAAGTTAAAAGGCTCCGGGTTGCGGAGCCTTTTATGTCATTTCTTAAGCAGGGTCTTGCGGTATTTCACGCCTTCCCAGTTCTTGATGAAGTCTATGTCCTCCTGCTTCATTGCAACAGGGGTAAGTCCCTTTGCCTTTGCGTATTCAAGAATGTATGCAAGAGCGACTATGCTTTCCTCCATTGTCAGGGCTTCCTTGTAGTTTGTACGGTAAATGACCTCACCTGTTTCACCGTTGATGTTTATTTTATTCCCTTCACTTCCATCTGCCACATTGCCGCTCAGGTATGCAGCCTGGTCGGGATACAATATATTTGCCTCAAACCATTTGGAACCCCTTCCTGTTCCCTTGAAGTATCCTTTCAGGATCTCTGACTTGCTTATGAACGTGTCTTCACCGGTCTCTTCAATGCCAACATAACTGAATTCCGTAGGAAGCGCCATCCTGTCAAGGATCATATCCGTAACCATTTCGTGAAGATTCCTGCACTCATCATAGTCGTCGGAGGAAACCAGTATACCGTGGCTTTCCATGAATATTATCTTTGGCATGGTCTCACGTTCATCAATAAGATGTTTGATACCAAGGGTCAGGTCAAAGCCTGGTGTGATGTAAGGAACCCATGCATATCCATATTTGGAAGAACCGAACATTTCATCGGCTATCTTCCTCCCCTCTTTCGTACAGCATAGAAGATTGGAGTAGACTGAGTGGGTGTGTATTACATATTTATATAACAGTGAATGGAAACCTGCTTCCACTGATGCCCTCATGCCTTCCTTTAAGCCCGGGAGAGTTATGGTATTCTGTTTTACAAAATCTGCGCTGTCCTTGTAGAAATCCGTATCCGAACCAAGGTTTACATCATCATAATACTTCCTTATTTTCTGGTAATTGATTACAACAAATCCATCATCGGGTTTCATGTCCTTCAGTTTGAAACCTGATGCCTTGACTGCCATAAGCTCATTGTCAAGCTTGACGGAGGTATTTCCACCACCGCCCTGGGCATAATCAGCCCTGTTGCCAATGGCCTGTGACATTTCAGCGAACTGCTTTAGATATTTTTCGTACATCTTGTCTCCTTATGACCATCCCTGGCCGTATCCCCTTTTCTTCTTTTCTTCTTCATGCCCGCTTGCAAGGTAAGCCTTCATTGGATCTGTATCGATTCCCATTTCTTCCCTGACCTGGGCAAGAAGAGGTCTCACATCAGTCTCAAATGCTTCCCTCACACATGCCTCTGCACCAAGTACATCATTGGCCATCCTTGCTTCGGCAAGCTTCTTCCTGTCCACGAGCAATGCCTTTGCATGGGCTGTCTGTACATTGAGGACCGAGCGAATCATAGCAGGAACCTTGGGTTCTATGCTATGGCACTGGTCTATCATGTATGAAATACCCTTTGCACATGCACTGGTCTTTTCATCAAGGGTTGCATCAATTATTTCGTTGAAGATAAGGAAGAGCTCATAGGGTTTTATGGAACCTACTATAAGATCATCATCGGCATATTTCTTGTTGTTGAAGTGGAAACCGCCCATCTTGCCTTCATCTATGAGGTTTGCGACAATCTGTTCAATGTTGACTTCCTGTGCATGGTGGCCCAGGTCGACAAGGACCGTTCCCTTTTTGCCAACTCTGTTGGCGAGGAGAAGTGACATCCCCCAGTCATTGATATCAGTGTGGTAGAATGCCGGTTCAAAGGCCTTATACTCTATGAACATCCTCATATCATCATCCATTGCGGCATCAAGTTTCAGAAGACTTTCAATCATCCAGTTCTTTCTGTTCCTGAAGCTTCCCTGCCCGGGATAATTTGTGCCGTCAGCAAACCAAAGGCTTATTTCCTTTGATTTGAATTTCCGTGCAATATCCACACATTCAATCATGTGGTCAGTTGCCATTTTCCTGATGGAAGGATCTGCGTTGCACACGCTTCCAAGCATATATTCATCCGCCTGGAAAAGGTTGGGATTTACCGCACCAATTCTGATTCCCTTGTCCCTGGCATATTTCCCGGCATCTTCATAATCATCAACCTTGTCCCATGGGATGTGGACCGCAACACTGGGACATATCCCCGTGAACTTGTTGACCATCGCTGCATCATCAAGCTTTTCATAAAGGTTCCTTGGCATTCCTATCTGCTTGAACACCTTGAACCTGGTGCCGGCATCGCCATATCCCCATGAAGGTGTTTCAACAGCAAGTTTCCTTATGCTGTCCTTTACCCATGCTGCATCCATACCCATTTGGGTTATCTTTTCTTCCAGAATTTTATACTCTTTGTTCATTCATTACTCCTTCCCGACTATGTCATTGACAAAACGTTTGTATTGCTCATCCCATTTTTCAGTGTTTTCAGGATGCCATTCCTTTATCTCAAATGAATTCCTGGTAACTTTCCTTGCTTCATTCATACCCTTTATATGCCCAAGTGCTATCAGCTGCGCAAGAATATTTCCCGTAGCCGTTGCTTCTATAGGACCGGTGGTTATGGTTCTGCCCAGGGCATTTGCAGTAAATTGTGAAATCATTACATTCTTGCATCCGCCCCCCACTATGTGGAGACTCGGTATTCTTTTACCCACGACAGCTTCCAGACCTTCATAAACATATCTGTACTTCAAGGCAAGGCTCTCCATGATGCACCGCACTATCTGTGGTTTCTCCTCAGGTACAATCTGACCTGTGCGCCTGCAGAATTCCTGCACTTTCTCTGCCATGTGACCATGGTGGTAGAAGTCCGGATTATCGGGATCTATGAGGCTTCTGAACGGCTCAGCGGAGCGTGCTCCGAATTCCAGTTCGTCAAAGGTCATTGTATCGCCTTCCCGGTTCCACTGCCTTCTGCAATCCTGATATATCCAAAGGCCCATTATGTTCTTAAGGAATCGTATTGTTCTATTGAAGCCACCTTCATTTGAGTACTCAAGCTTTGCAGCTTTTTCACTTACAATCGGATTCTTTAACTCCGTTCCAAGAAGTGACCAGGTCCCGCTGCTCAGGAATGCAAAATTGTCGGATTCTGCAGGAACGCTCATCACCGCACTTCCCGTATCATGTCCTGCAACGGAAATCACAGGAACAGGATTGATTCCGACCTCATCACATATTTCATCCTTCAGTGTACCGATTATGGTCCCGCCGTCAATTATATCTGCAAGGAAATGATGGGGTACCCCAAGCTTGTCAAGCAATCCCCTGTCCCAGTCACCTGTTTTTATATCAAGCATCTGCGCTGTACTTGCTATGCTGTACTCACTGTGCTTTGCCCCGGTAAGAAAATATCCAAGCAGATCCGGCATGAACAGCATCCTGTCCGCTCTTTCCAGAAGCTCAGGCCTGTCCTTTTGAATGGCATACAATTGATACAGGGTATTGAACTGCATGAATTGTATTCCCGTCCTGTCATAAATTTCTTTCTTTGGAATGATGTTGCAGACCTCTTCTATTATCCCGTCGGTCCTTGCATCCCTGTAGTGAATGGGGTTCTCAAGCAGCCTACCTTCCTTATCCAGCAGCCCGAAATCGACTCCCCAAGTATCTATTGCTATACCGGAAATGTCTCCATGTCCCTTCTTCCTGCACTCAATGATTCCGGCCTTCAGCTCGTGGAACAACCTCAGGACATCCCAATAAAGGGTCCCGTTGATATTGACGGGATCATTTGAAAACCGGTGGATTTCCTCAAGCGTAATCTTACCGCCCTCATAAATGCCAAGCATGGCCCTTCCACTGCTTGCACCGTAATCAAAACCCAAAACCTTTACCATCTTGTCCTCCCTTGTTTTAGTCATTATATCCCATCACTTAATATGAGTAAATGCATACCTGCTCCATGAGTCCCCATGGGTGCATGATGTACTGCTCCGTATATCTGTCTTCCTCGGGGTGGAAGGCCGTGGCATTTGTCCATTTCTCCCTGGAGTCCGTAAGATGGTGTGGACCGAACAAATTCCTTGGTGCCCCCATGACCTCGATTTCAATTTCATTTCTGCCGGGAACCAGCATGTGGCCTATATCAACCTTGCTCCTGGCCTTCCATGGAACAACAGTTTCATGTCCGTTGAGTCTGACAATCGAAACAACATCATTATATGAACCAAAATCCATCATCAGGTTCCTTCCCATGCTTTCCCGGTAATCAAACATGTATTTATATTTGATTCCTGCATGATAGAAGAAATATCCCTGGAGGCCCCAGTCCCCCGTAAATAGCTTTTCTGGTTCCCTTGTTATCGTCCTGCTGACAGAAACTCCGAAGTCCCCCGTCACATATATATTTTCAAGTTCAGTTGACAACATATAGCTGCATTCGATGATGAGTTCATTGATCCCTTCAACAAGCCCCGGAAGCTCAATCCTGCCGAAATCCCTGTCAAGGAAATAACCGGCAGATACCTTCTCAATCCTCCTGCCGTTCAGCTCAATTTCATAGTCATCAATATCTTCAACAGCCAGGAATGCCTTTTCGGGGACCGCCTCCACTGAGAAATTATATTTGATCCTTAGCTTCCTTCCATCATTTTCGTGGGCATCATATATCCATTTATACCTCTGTGGGCTCATGTTTTCATAAACCAACTCCATTCCAAGTCTTTCACGGAGTCTTCTCTGCAGCTTCCAGATTTCATCGGTTTCACCAAAACCTTCACCATCATAATCAAAGCTGCACATATCAAGTACAAGCACATTGTCATCGGTTCTTTCAAAGTCACATGCTGAACCCAGCCCTGCAAGAAATTTATATTTCCTTGCTCTGGTCCTTGCATCGGAAGCAAGCCTTTCAGTATCCAGTACAAAAATCTTTGAGTCAGTAGGTCCAAATGACACATTGAAGACCGTACATTGGTTTTTGATGTCTGATGGATAATCGTGGATTTCACCGGTAAGGGGATCCCACTCCTCAAGTCTTCCGGTTCCCCTGAGCCTTATTTCGGTTTCATAGGCTGCAGTTTTGTCATTGTTGATTACAAACAACAATCTGGTATTGTCATAATCCCTGACCATGCTGAACAGTCGGCCTGCCTCATTGCCATCCGGAAGCATTATGCTGACTTCCCTTTGGATAGCTGCTGCTGTTTCCCGTATTGAATCTGTCCTTTGAAAATTATCATGGGAAGATATCACCCTGAAGGCATTGGAAGCCTCGCCTTCGATGTACCTTAAATCACAGGCTTCACAAATAACCCTGCCACCTCCGTCCATGAACCGTTTCAGAAGGCTTATTGTGCTTTCGTACATATTTTCCATGAAAGGAGGTATGACCACCGTCCTGTATTCCATTTCACCGATTATAAGTCTGCCGTTTTCAACCCTGGCCATCATGGCCATTATTTCCTCATCACCATAATCAAAGTCAATGTGATTTGACATCAGATTCCTTGTGTAGTCGTTCAGCATATATCCAAGTTCATCTGTCTTTTCCTGCATCCTTGTGTGCCTGGGATCCCCATGGTCAATTTCAATGTTTATCCATGCCGTTGAAAGCGGATGGAGAAGGATTGTATTTATGGCAGGTTTTCCCTTGGATGTAAGGGCACCTATACGCGCAAAATAGTCCTCTACCACATTATTGTATTTCCACCATGGAGTCTGGTAATTGAACAAAGGCGGATAATCCCTTTTCCTGCAGCCTTTCATGGAATACCATGCAAGATGCTGGCACCTTAGGTTTATCCCCTGTATGTATTGGTAATCCCCGATCCATTTCTGACCCTCAAATGAAAACTGCCACCCTGAAACCCCATAGGTTTCTGTCAGTGAGCGTTTTCGTCCGGTCTGGTTTGCAACAGATGTACAGCCCTTAATTGTCATGAACTCAATTGTCTGGTCCCTGAGCATATCTATTCCGGGAATGTGCTGGTAGAGATAGTTGAGCATAATTCCACCCGAAAGAAGGATGTGCGACCCCATACGGTCCTCAGCAAGCCAGTGGCCTGTAAAAAGAAGATTGTTGTCTTCACACCATTCGTACAGCTGTTTTGAATAATTTTCCGCAAACATCTGTCCCAGTGTTCTGAAATAGTCATGTCTTGCCTTTTTGCTCTGATTGTTTTCGTAGAACAATGCCGGTATTATCGCAGCAAAATCATATCCGCGTCTTTCCTTGAAAAACATCGGATAATCATAGGTATATGCGAAATGAACATGGCCATCTCCATAATCATTGGTGGACGAGGCAATGTTGGGCTCATCAGTGAATATACCGGGTATCTCTTTTCCAAAATGCTTTCCGAAGCGTTCCCTGTAAGGCTCATATGATGTTTCAATGAATTTTTTAACCGTATTTCTGTTAATATTGTCTGCCGGAGGAGTATTGTTGAACCAGCCCAATGGAGGAAGATAATCAAGCCTTATGTGTAAATATCTTCCTGTTCCTGACTCTTCACCTGCCTCCAGAAGCCTGTAATCTGAAAGAACCTCTCCATTGAAATCAACTTCATATAAAAACAGTATCTCACCGTCCATATGCCTGCTGTCAGAAATGTGGGCGGAAAGGCCTTTGCCGCCGTTATCTTTGATGCATGTAACCAGACCTCCTGCTGCCCCTGAAGGCCAGCGGTCCTCATCATATAGCCATGCGAATGTTTCGTCCTCTGCAGCCTGGTCCACACATGCCTGGACACTGTCCATCCATTCTTCGCCAAGATATTCCGATTCCAGCCCGACCCTGGAATGCATGAAATATCCGCCCATGCCATTTTCAATCATGTCATGGGCCTGACGCTTCACTTCATCAGGATTCATTACTGCGTTCCATGACCAAAATGGTGCCGACCGGTCGATGGCTTCAGGATTATGGAATGCTTTCTTCAAATCATTGTATTTCATTGTGTCCCCCTGCCGGTCAACGGCCTCCTATGTTTCTGCCTGCGGACATATAGTCCGGAATCCTCTCGCTGAGGGTCGGTCTTATGCTGCAGATCTGTTCTCCGAACATGCTGTTGTCAAGATTGTCTGTCGCCAGTTTTTCATGACCTATAAGGGCCCATGTGGAATCCACCAGATTTGAGAAAGCTTCGTCACGCATTGCCTTGCATATGAATCCCTGCCGCGGGGAGTTGATATCCTCACCACTAATCTGGAAAAGGTCGTGTTTTACACATAGGTCCTTGACCGTTCTCAACTGTTCCATCGTATTTCGGGAAGGCATATATGTGACTGCATTGAATCCCAGCTTTTTGATTACTGAGAACAATTCACCGATGTAATCATCCTCAAACTTCTGCGGTTTTTTATCACCGGTCACAGACTGACCCACATCACCAAGGTATGCATATGCAGATATGCATCCGTTCTCAGCTGCAACTTCAAGTGCTTCCGCTACATCGGGACATTCATCAGTAGCCGGAAGATAGAACATGTCTATCATGTCGCTTTTGATTGCACTTAGAAGGTCATATTCATATACCGGATTATTTACATCAAGAAGAAGCGCTTCATTCTTTGCGGACAAAGGCAGCTTCATGGTATTCTTATAGAAATCAACCAGGCCATCGCCTTTGCCGAACCTTTCGGTCAGCTTGAAAGCCAGGGCAAAGGAAATATGCCTCTCGGTTATGCTTCCACCATTCTTCCATTCCGAAAGTGAGGCCACATCCTCCTTGAAATCCATCTTCATATCATATGGCTTCAATATATCGTTCAGTCTCTCAACCATATCTGCGTTACGTCTGTTCCTTGCCTTTGCATAGGGTCTGACCCAGTTCTGTACTGTTTCAATCCTTGTATGAGGTATTCCATGAAAAGCCATGTATACGATTGAGTTCTGGTCGGGGTTGTTTATTTTTCTACCCGCGAGCGGGGTTTTGTCCATGTTTACACGGATTTCCATACCCCCTGTGGTAGCCATGCCTATGATCTTCCCGGCCTTTGCAAACTCCATGCAACCTGCAACCGTATCATGGTCCATGATACCTGCTGTTTCAAGTCCGTTGGTGTAAGCCATCCACAAGGCCTTGGTTGGTGAATATGGTGAAAAAGAAAAGGATGTATGAATGTGATTGTTAACATCCTTCGTAGTAACCGGCCTTATTATTTCTCCCTTTTCAATCCCTTCAACCAGTTTTTCAAGACTCAAAAGCCTCATTTCCTCAGACGGATTGTTGAGATTGTCCACATGTTTTAGGTAATAATCATTCATTGGCGTGATAACCTTCCCTGTTTTATCTTTTACATTCTACCAAAAAGGGTGTTCAAATTCATTATTTAATGCAGATATATTTTGATTTTCCTTCTGTCCTATCAGAATAAGTCCCTCAACTGATAATGAAGGAAGTCTTGAGTTCAGACATTGGTTTGTTTATTTTGAATGACAATCTTTTCAGATAATGATTCCACTCACCGCTGAGTTTCCCGTCCCTGAATTCTATTATTTCCTCAGAGACATTAAACAGACCTGATTCAAATTCCATTCTTGCCAATTCACGACCATTTGTATAGAAAACCACGGTATCATTGCAGATACTCGTTCTGCAGGGGGTCATAAATGAAAACTCTATATCATTGCTTTTTTCACTCAGTTCAATATCGTCAGTGCATTTGATTTGATTAAACCTCCTGTCAAACTCCACTCTACGGTTATATTTAATCAAACCCGAAGATTTTTCGTAGGCACTTTTCAAGCTCATTGACAATCCGCATGAACTTTCATCTGTCCTATACTCAACATTCCTGGCTTTGAACCTACGGGTTTCCTTTTGCATGACACCATTCACAGTGGCAAGATTATGATACTTTGACTGCATTGTCCAAAGCTTGTATCTGTTTTTATTGAAAGTGTCAGGGATATATGATTCCACACCGGGGTCAACCAGTACCGGTTCTGCGTTTTTGTAAACAATGAAATTCCCGACATCATTGTGGTTGTGGTTCTCATCATTGTGCCCACCCTTACAGGCTAGATACAATCCTCTGTAGGATTTATTCTCCCTTGCGACAAGAACCTCTGAATCACTGTAATAATGCTCAGTAACGATTCCATCAGACTCATCTGAAAACCGGCTGTACCGGTTGTACAAATCATCCAGTTTGAACATGACAAAGAAAGCTTTGTCAAACCCCACAGGTCCGTCCAGGACAGCTTTTCTGAAATCATTTCTTTTCGAAACATTGAATGCCAGTGCCTTGAGACCTGCATTATCTGTATTCATGCCATACTCTATAACCATATTTCCAATCATCCTATTGACAGGATGTGCGTCCGCAAAATTGACAAAATACCCGTTTCCTATATGAGCATTGCACATGTACTGGCCCATTTTATATATTTTCTCATTATCAAATACATCAACGTATCCATTTGCAGCGATTCTGATTTTATCCAGGACAAGATTCAATGCCCCATAGGCCATGAACCAGTAACCATTGCCTTCGTCACACCATCCGTCATCAGCAATATAGTTCAGATAATTGTCAAGGACCTCCATGGTTTTCTCAACCGCCATAGCTCTTCTTTGGGGATTTTCCTCGATTAACAAAAATGACTCCAGAACATAATTTGTGCAATGGGGGGTAAAGTTGTTTATTGAATACAACACCCCCATTTTCTTATGATAGTGCCTGTGGTAAGCCATCCACCAGTAATCTTTCCTTTCAAGATACGGAGTAAAAATCCTTCTGTCTATCTCACTGTATATGCGTCTGCCGATATTTATGTCCATTCGGTCAAACTCTGACTTTAGCAGGTAATATATCTTTGACAGCATATTGACCATGGCACTTGACCAGAGTTCAATGAGCGGATCCGTAACGTCAACCATTGCAGCAGGAAACCGCTTGTACATTGCAGTGGGACATGGCAGGTGCCATGTGGGCAGATCAAGATAAATCCATACCCCGTCAAGGATATGCCTTAAAAACCTTCCCTTGTTTTCAAGGCATTCCGCAACGACCAGTGTGTAAAGTATACTGTCATTATGGGCTTTTATCCTTGTAAAATCAGTGGTTACATCTGTTTGTCCGGCCTTGAGAAGGACACTCGCAGGAAACACCATGAAATCTTCTTTGATTTTCTCCCCTGCAAGTTTTAAAAAATGCAGTCTGAATTCCTCATCCACGGAATCCCAGGCCTCCCTGTCCGTAATGGAAGGCCATGGTTTATACTCATTGAAAGGGATTATATGACTGACAATTCCATCGGTAAATCTGTCTGATAACATTCACGACTCCTTGAGATAAAACTTGTTCAGGATCAAATCAGAATTGTTTATTAAAAACAATATTCGCTCCATAGATGTGTCACTGCCGCACAATTGCAGTAACTGCTCACCGGTGTAATCTTTATACACTTGCTGAGCAATATCAGGGTCATCGGTATAAAGAACATGCCTGAGTAAACTGATTGAATCCATGCTGCTGTAATCATTATCCTGCTCAGCCAAGTCCGACAGTACATACCCGGGGAAATCATTGAAAACATCAAAAGCACTTCCTGTTGCCATATACAGGCAATCAAAGAATGTTATCAGTCCATTGTACAGTTCCCTTCTTTCAGTGGCATTATAGGTATCAGCATTTTCTAAAATTGAATCAATGATAACAAGTGACTGCCTGACTGCATCGTGTTTTTTGATATAGTCCGCTTCGAAAAGAAAAATTCCAAAAAGCACATTACTCAGAATACCGGGGACACATGGCAGGTAGTTACCATTGGATCTTTGCATCCAGTCATCACTTCTATCAAAAAACGGCTGAATTATTCTGTTGCGGATTTCAAATTCAAACCGCTTGCCAATATTTATATCAAATGAATCGTATCTGCTTTTCAGAAGATAATACGAATATAGAACATTACCGGCGGTATTGGCTGCAGATTCATCTATAACCGGCCTATATATGTATTCTTCCTTTGATGAAGAAGTTTTGGTTGACGGCAAGTGCCAAAGGGCCATGTCCATGACCGACCATGCCATATCAAGCGCTTCAATGATATATTCACTTTTATCATTTATGCATCCAAGAAGACTGGTAAAAATCAATGCATCATTTTTCTCTTTGAACAATGTCTCGATTACAGATGTATCTCCTGTTTGAAAGGCATCAAGAAGAACCGTTCCCTTCAATGGTTTCAAATCATGAGCTGTTGGTTTAACTTCGATTACCCTAAGAATTATATTATTGAGATTTTCCCAGAAAATCCTGTCATCAATTGCCGGATATGGATTTATTAGCTCCACCGGCAGAATTGAATTGTAAATCCGCTTGCTGTATTTATTGGTAAGCATGTTTCCCCCGTTTAATACATTATACATACATTCATATTGTATGGTTGCACAAATTGCATATCTTCCGGTTCTTGCTGCATTTTTTATAAAGATTTAACCTGCAGGAATCGCAGCACCCTATATATTGTGATATCATGGTTTCAGGTTATACCTTGAAAAGCAGGTAAAAATGAAATATTTCACAGAAGATGACATTTACTATTTCAGAAAAGGCGAAGCCAGGGCAGCCTATGGTTTCATGGGATGTTCAGTGGTCGGCAAAAAACACCTTTTCTCTGTCTGGGCCCCCAATGCAAGTAAAGTAACCCTGATCGGCGAATTCAACGAATGGAATCCTTCGGCAACCCCTATGGAAAAAGTGGAAAACACTGGTATCTGGGCGGTTGTATTGTCCAAGGCCAAATCCGGAATGAAATACAAGTTCCATATAACGGGTCCTGACGGCAACTCGATTGACAAGGCTGACCCATATGCCTTTTACCACGAACAACCTCCATATAATGCGTCAATTGTACAGCCCTTTCCATCATATGGCTGGACGGACAACCGGTGGATGGAAAAAAGAAAGAACACTGACCTTTACCATACACCTATTTCAATATATGAAGTTCACTCATCATCATTCAGACGAGGTCCCGGCGGTGAAATCATCAGCTGGTCAGAACTTGCAGACGAACTCATTCCCTGGGTATTGAAAATGGGCTTCACCCATATCGAGCTCATGCCGGTTACGGAATATCCCTTTGAAGGTTCATGGGGATACCAGGTCACCGGATACTTTGCCCCAACCTCAAGGCACGGGAACCCTGAAGGATTCATGGAATTCATCGACAGATGCCATGCTGCGGATATCGGAGTCATCCTCGACTGGGTTCCCGGACACTTCCCAAGGGACCAGCACGGTCTGTGGCGTTTTGACGGGACTCCGCTTTATGAGCATCCTGACCCACTGCTGGGTGAACAGCCCCAGTGGGATACTGCGGTTTTTGACTATACCAAAAATGAAGTCAGAAGCTTTCTGGTCTCCAGTGCATTGTTCTGGCTTAAGGAATACCACCTTGACGGACTTCGGGTTGATGCAGTAAGCAGCATGCTTTACAGAAGCTTCGGCAGGGAAGAAACAGGCTGGCTGCCAAATGAATCAGGCGGAGATGAAAATCCCGAGGGAGTTGAATTCATAAAAATCCTCAACTCAGTTATCCTTGAGGAAGTCCCCGATGCCCTGATGATAGCAGAGGAATCCACATCCTGGCAGGGCCTTACAAAACCCGTGAATGAAGGAGGCCTTGGTTTTTCATACAAATGGAACATGGGCTGGATGAATGATATTCTGAATTATATAAGGACACCTTTCAATGACAGGCCCATGCATTATAGTAAGCTGACATTCTCTCAGTACTATTCCTTTTCCGAAAACTATATCCTGCCCTTCTCCCATGATGAAGTCATACATGGTAAACTCACCCTCCTTGACAAGATGCCGGGTTCCTATGAACAAAAATTTGCAGGCCTTCGGACCCTCCTGGGATATATGTATGCCCATCCGGGACTCAAGCTTCTGTTCATGGGAAATGAAATGGCACCTTTCATGGAATGGCGGTATTATGAAGAACTGGAATGGCATCTCCTGAAATACCCGGTTCATGATTCATTCAGGACTTATCTTGCCGATCTGAATGACTTCTATATGACAAACCCTCCCCTTTGGGATGAAGACCATTCCTGGAACGGTTTCAGGTGGGTTGTTTCCGATGACCCATCATCCGGTGTCATCATATTCGAAAGGTCTGACCGCAACAGAAACAGATTGATGTGCATCATCAACTTCATGCCGTATCTCTACAAGGAGTATATGATACCCTTTGATACTCCCGTTTGTCTTGAGGAGGTTTTTTCAAGCGAAATGAATATTTACAGCGGTATAAAACAATCGTTGAACTTTATAGAGCCGGAAATTCCGTCTGAAGGGAAAACTGGCAGTCATCTGCCAGTTGATATCCTTCCTCTTTCAGTTTCATATTTTAAAGTCATTGATTATGGGAATTATATAACAAAGGAAATCAAAGGAAATGAGGTGGACCTATGAACGATGTAAATGACACGAATACCCTTTGTGTACCTGCTCTGAGGAAAACAGGCAGAAAAAAGGAAACCGTGGCAATGCTTTTGGCAGGCGGCCAGGGAAGCAGACTCGGTGCCCTGACTGAGAAAATGGCCAAACCTGCAGTACCTTTCGGTGGCAAATACAGAATCATTGACTTTGCCCTAAGTAACTGCACCAACTCAAACATTGACACCCTTGGAGTACTTACACAATATCAACCCCTGGAACTCAACTCATATATCGGAAATGGACACCCATGGGATTTGGACCGCATAAACGGAGGAGTTTATGTGCTTCCCCCATACATGAGTGCCAAGGCCGGAGAGTGGTACCGGGGAACGGCAAATGCCATATATCAGAATATCTCCTTCATTGAGCAATTCAACCCTGAATATGTAGTTATTCTTTCAGGGGACCATATATATAAAATGGATTATAGTCTGATGATTGACTTCCATAAGGAAAAGGGTGCAGATGCAACAATAGCCGTGCAGCAGGTTCCAATTGAAGAGGCAAGCCGTTTCGGCATCATGGTCACCGATGAAAACCAACGCATCACCGCCTTTGAGGAAAAGCCTCCCGTTCCGACAAGCAACAAGGCATCGATGGGTGTTTATGTATTTACATGGCCCATACTCAGGAATTATCTTATACAGGATGAAAACGATCCCGGATCATCAAATGATTTCGGAAAGAACATAATCCCTGCAATGCTTGCCTGCGGAAACCCCATGTATGCATATACCTTCAATGATTACTGGAAGGATGTTGGAACAATAGAAAGCCTGTGGGAAGCGAACATGGATCTTCTTTCTTCTGAATCCACACTGAATCTTTATGATGCCAATTGGCACATATACAGCCGAAATCCCGGAATGCCCCCTCATTATGCTTCAAGGGATGCAAATATATCAGAAAGTATGGTAACCGAGGGATGTGAGGTAAGCGGTACCGTAACGAACAGCATTCTGTTTGCCGGTATAAGGGTTGACCGTAATTCGACCATAAAAAACTCTGTTATAATGCCCAATACCATTATCGGAAGCGGCAGTTTCATAAATTATGCAATTGTTGCAGAGGATGTTACAATCGGCTGCGACGTAAAGTTCAAGGGAAGCTCATCTTCACTCATAACAGTGATCGGACCCGGTGCAGTAATACCTGACGGTTCCGTGATAGAAGACGGAGCACGTATTTCCGCAGATGATGCAATTAGATTATTCGGGGAGGTAAGATGACATGAAAGACGTATTCGGACTTATAATCTCGGGTAGTGAAGAGCAGGAATTACGGGACCTTACAATGATCAGGTCAATAGCCGCCGTCCCAATTGCAGGAAGATACAGGGTCATAGACTTCTTCCTCTCAAACCTTGTCAATTCCGGCATACATAATGTCGGGGTCATAACCTACCAGAATTACCATTCCCTCATGGACCACATAATGGGAGGGGTTGAGTGGGACCTCAGCAGAAAAAGGGACGGTCTTTTCATTCTGCCTCCAATGAGCCAGCACACCTCAGGGGCAAAGTATTATGACGGAACAGCTGAAGCAATCAACGGTGTAAGAAGTTATATAAACCGCTGCTCACAGAATACATGCATCCTGCATACTAACTGCCGGACACTGTTCAATACAACATATATGGACCTCAAGGCATTCCACAATGAATCCGGGGCAGACATTACAGTCATGTACCATGAACCCGAAGTCCTTTCATACCCCGGTTCAAAGAGTGAAATCAGACTGGAAGTGGATGATGACGGAAATGTGACTGACATGTTCACAGGAAAGTCACTCATGAACTCACATAAGATTGCCATGGATATATATATGATAGACAAATCACTCCTGATGCAGCTTGTTGATGCCAGCATCATGAGAGGTGGGTCCGATTTTGTAAGGGATGTAATAATAGCCAACAAGAACCGGTTAAGAATAAAAGCCTTCAGGTATGACAAACCATCCTACAAAATTGACACCCTTGAGGGGTACTTCAAGGCAAGCATGGCATTCCTTGATCCCGAAATACGAAGGGAACTTCTGGAAGGTTCAGGCCCCATATATACAAAGGTCAAGGATGAGGTACCCGCAAGGTACAGCCGGGATTCAGTGGTCTCCAATTCTCTAGTAACCGACGGTTGTGTTGTCGAAGGTTCCGTTGAAAACAGCATTCTGTTCAGGGGTGTACAAGTAGCCAAGGGTGCGGTTTTGAAGAATTGCATAATAATGCAGGAATCATTGATACAGTCCAATGCCGTCCTTGAAAATGTAATCCTGGACAAGAAGTGTACGATACTCAGAGGCAGAAGACTTGTTGGAACCCAGAATTATCCCATGGTTGTTTCTAAGGGTTCAACGATATGAGGTTGATATGGAAAACAAGAAAATAAATGTTCTGTTCGCTCTTTCTGAGTGTGTACCCTTTGCCAAAAGCGGAGGGTTGGCTGATGTAGGAGGTGCGCTTCCAATTGCCCTGAACCGGAAACGAAATGTCAGGGCAAGCGTAATCATGCCGCAGTATTCCTCGATTCCATCAATATATACCGAAAAGCTTGAGCATGTAGCCCACTTCAATATAAAGGTCGGATGGCGTACAAAGTACTGTGGAATCAACAAACTCGTGCATCGTGGCACAACCTTCTATTTCATAGACAACCAGGACTATTTCCATGCAGGCTACCTTTATGGTTACGGAGATTATGAAGCAGAGCGCTTTGCCTTCTTCAGCATAGCTGTACTTGAATCACTTCCATATCTTGATGATACACCTGATATAATCCACTGCCACGACTGGCAGACGGCAATGATTCCTGTACTGCTCAGGAACAGGTATGCGTTGGTCGATGTATGGAGCAACTTAAAAACTGTGTTTACAATCCACAACCTAAGATTCCAGGGAGTATTCAATCCCGCACATCTGCCGGATATGTTCGACCTTGACAGAGCACTTGCAGATGATGGCCGCGCAGGTCATGCAGGTGCACTGAACTTCATGAAAGGCGCAATAACATATTCAGACATCATCACCACGGTCAGTCCCACATACTCAGAGGAAATCCTTACCCAATGGGGCGGCGAAGGCCTTGAAAGAGCCCTTGTTGAAAGGAAGGACAGTCTCCACGGCATACTGAATGGAATCGACCATATTACATTCAACCCCATGAAGGACAGTACAATCCCAGCCAACTTCAGCAAGGATGATTTATCTGGCAAGGCAGTCTGCAAATCCGCTCTGCAAAAAGAGTCGGGACTCCCTGTGAAACCCGATGTGCCTATTATCGGTATGATTGGAAGGCTGACATCACAGAAGGGGCTGGATTTGATTGAACGGGTCATGAATGACATCATGGGTGAGAAACTCCAGATGATAATCCTTGGTACAGGTGAGCAGAGATATGCAGAGATGTTTGACTATTTCCAAAGGCTGTATCCCGAAAAACTGAAGGCCTACATAACATTTGACGCGGAGCTTGCAAACAGGATATATGCAGGAAGCGATATGTTTCTCATGCCATCATTGTTCGAACCCTGCGGACTCGCCCAGATGATTTCCATGGCCTATGGAACCGTACCGATTGTAAGGGAAACGGGAGGACTCAAGGATACCGTTCAATCATACGATTCAGATACAAAAAAAGGAAATGGTTTTTCCTTTGCCTATTACAATGCCCATGACATGCTTTATACAATAAGAAGGGCACTCGGTTTTTATCTTGACCATCCTGATGAGTGGAATATTATCAGACTTACAGGCATGAAGCAGGATTTCAGCTGGAAAGCCTCGGCTTCGAGCTATGCAGACCTGTACAGGCTTCTTGATATTTAACATTGTGTTTCTTGAGGATATGTTGATGCATATGGTATAATGGCTCAAATTTGAAGACCGGAGATTTTGATGAAAAATATTTGTTCCCTGAAGGACAGGATTTTAAATGAATTGAAGAGCAAGTATGCGGTTGACCTGCCAGGAGCTGAAAAGGAACAGGTCTTTGAGGCGGTTGCTTATACTCTTAGGGCGCAGCTGATGCCCTACTATATAAAATCAGTCAATGACCATCACGAAAAAAAGAATCTTTTCTATATGTGCATGGAATTTCTGCTTGGCAGAACCCTGAACAACACCCTGATGAACACAGGTTTGTTCAATGAATACAAGGAAGCCCTTGAAGAGCTTGGATATGACATTGAGGATATCATCGCAGAGGAGCCCGACCCCGGACTTGGAAACGGCGGTCTTGGACGACTTGCTGCCTGTTTCCTTGATTCAGTTGCTTCACTTGACCTTCCTGTGATCGGATGCGGGCTCAGATATCAGAACGGACTTTTCAGGCAGGCAATCGAAGACGGATACCAGGTTGAATACCCTGACACCTGGCTGTCACACGGATTTCCCTGGGAAATCAAGCGGGATGACAGGAAAGTCGAGGTTCGTTTCGGCGGGTCTGTTTCAGAGGAATGGATCGGAGGAAAGCTGAAGGTCATCCATACAGACTACGAATCAGTAACGGCTGTACCATATGATGTCCCCATAATCGGCGGTAACAATTCGGATACTGCAGGTATTCTGAAACTGTGGAGTGCCGAGCCATCTGAAGACTTTGACCTGCAGTCCTTCAACAAGGGTAACTACGTAAAATCCTTGAAGAACGAAAATGAAGCGAATATTCTATGCAGGGTCCTCTACCCTGCCGACAACCATACAAACGGCCAGAAGCTAAGACTCAAGCAGCAGTACTTCCTTTGCTCTGCATCGATGCAATATCTGGTCAACAGGTTCTTTGACCTTGGCAACGATGACCTTACAAAGCTGCCTGATTATGCAGCAGTACATATAAATGACACACATCCCACCCTTTCAATACCTGAACTCATGAGAATACTTATGGATGAGCATGGCTTTGACTGGGACGATGCATGGGATATAGTAACCAGGATGTTCTCCTATACAAACCACACAATTCTTGGTGAAGCCCTTGAGACATGGCCAAGGAAGATCATGCAGGAACTTATTCCAAGAATCTACAAGATAATTGCAGAGATCAATGAACGCTTCTGTACTGATGTCTGGAACAAGAACCATGGCGACTGGGGAGTCATAAACAGACTTACCATAATTCATGATGACAAGGTGAAGATGGCAAACCTTTGCGCACTTGCATGCCATACCGTAAACGGAGTATCTGCACTTCATTCAAAGATTCTGAAGGACGATGTTTTCAAGGACTTTGACAACCTGTTCCCACAAAAATTCATTGGTATTACAAACGGAATAACCCACAGGAGATGGCTTGAATATGCAAATCCCGGACTCTCCTCTCTAATTTCGGAAGCAATAGGAGATTCCTGGATATCGGACCCTGAAAAGCTTCGGGATCTGGTTCCTTTTGCTGACGATGCTTCATTCAGGGAAAGATTTGAAAAGGTCAAAAGGGACAACAAGCTGCGGCTCAGGGATTATTTTGAAAAGAAGCAGGGTGTTTCCTTTGATGTGGATTCCCTTGTCGATGTTCAATCCAAGCGGCTTCATGAATACAAACGGCAGCTTCTCAATGCCCTTCATATCCTGCACCTTTACAACAGGATAGTATCCGGCGACTATATAAATGTTGAGCCCCGTACGTTCATCTTTGCCGCAAAGGCAGCACCGGGATATGACATGGCGAAGCTTATCATCAAACTGATAAATGAGATTTCGGTCCTGGTTGCAGCACATCCGGTTGCAAAAGATCTCATCCGGGTCATATTCCTTGAGAACTACAGTGTGTCAGCAGCAGAGATACTGATACCTGCAACGGATCTTTCGGAACAGCTTTCAACAGCAGGTTTTGAGGCCTCGGGTACCGGCAACATGAAGTTCATGATGAACGGAGCCCTTACAATAGGAACCCTTGACGGAGCCAACATAGAAATAAGTGAAAGACTCGGTCCTGATGATTTCTTTGTCTTCGGCCTTACTTCAGATGAAGTTAAGAAAAGAAAATCTGAAGGATACGCACCATATAACATCTGTACCAACAATCCCGTACTGATGGCTGCCATCAACAGACTTTCCGACGGTTCCCTTGGAAATGGTGACAAGACAATGTTCACAGATATCAAGAGCAGTCTCATACTGGGCTGCCATGGCGCTGCTGACCCATACCTTGTACTTGGGGACTTTGACTCCTACAGGGAAGCCCAGCTGAGGGTGGATGAGAAAAGGACTGACAAGGAAAGCTGGTGGAAATCCGCTGTGCTGAACACTGCAAATTCCGGATTCTTCTCAAGTGACAGAACAATAAGACAATACAACGAACTGGTCTGGAAGCTGGCAAGTCTCAGGGACTGACCATGATATACCACAATTCACAGGACACCAAATACAGGGATCCATCCGGGGCGGTAACAGCCGGAACCCGGATATCCCTTTCGTTGCATATACAAACCCAGGAACCTCCGGAGAAATGTTTCCTCCGCCTTTGGAACGGTGAAACTGAAGAAATAATCCCAATGTATGATACCGGACAATCCGGACTCTATGAATGCACGATAACAGTTCCGGATACTCCTCTTCCCCTATGGTATTACTTCATCATTGATTATCATGACAGGACCATATTCTATGGGAACAACAAGGATAATCTCGGTGGAATCGGCGGGATATACGAAGAGCAGCCCCCCTCTTACCAAATCACCGTTTACCGTGATGACTATAAAACCCCGGAATGGTTCAGGAAAGGTACCGTATATCACATTTTCGTTGACCGCTTCAGCCGGTCGGATAAATATGAATACAAGGATAGATACAAAAGATATCATGAAAACTGGTATGAACAGCCGTTTCACACATCTTCCGATGCGGAAGCTGAATACTTCCCCGATGATTTCTTCGGTGGAAATCTTCAGGGAATCATTGACAGACTTGATTACATACACGGTCTCGGTGTTGCCACAATCTACCTTTCACCTATATTCGAAAGCCGCTCCAATCATAAATATGATACCGGTGACTACACAAAAATTGATTCGTCTTTTGGAAATGAAGCCATCTTCAGGGAGCTATGTCAAAAGGCAGATTCCCTTGGAATTAGGATAATGCTGGACGGTGTCTTTTCCCATACCGGTGATGACAGCAAATATTTCAACAAGTACAGGAACTATGATTCAATCGGAGCATATAACTCAAAGGAATCAGAATACTATCCCTGGTATACATTTGAAGAATATCCTGATACTTATAAATGCTGGTGGGATGTTGTAACAATGCCGACAATCAACAAGGAATCCGAATCCTTTTGTGAATTCATCTGTGGAGATGATGGCATAGCTGCAAGATGGTTAAGAACAGGAGCTTCAGGCTGGCGGCTTGATGTTGCTGATGAACTGCCAATGGAGTTTCTT